>JBEBVG010000001.1:0-80783 GCA_040392845.1 Sphingobacterium sp.
GAAAACTGTGGAAATTTACCATTCCCCCAGTTGTAGTTACCACCGTCGACAATTACACCGCCTATACTGCTGCCATGACCCCCAATCCATTTTGTTGCTGCTTGTACGACGACATTAGCACCATGTTCCAAGGGCTTAAACAAATATCCTGCAGCTGCGAAAGTGTTATCTACGATAAAGGGTAAATCAAACTTACGTGCGATTGCAGCAATACGTTCGAAGTCAGGAATGTTGAAGCTTGGGTTTCCAATAGTCTCCACATAAATCGCTTTAGTTCTGTCGTCGATTAACGCTTCTATTTCTTCCGGTTCTGCATCCTTAGCGAAACGCGCTTCGATGCCTAATCTTTTAAAAGATACCTTAAACTGATTGTATGTTCCGCCGTAAAGATTTGATCCTGTCACGAAATTGTCGCCACTTTCGAGAATGTTTGTCAATGCAAGAAACTGTGCAGCCTGTCCAGATGCGGTAGCAAGTCCTGCTACACCACCTTCCAATGCCGCTACTCTTTTTTCAAAGACATCAGTAGTTGGATTCATGATGCGGGTGTAGATGTTGCCAAATTGTTTTAATGCAAACAAATTAGCACCGTGCTCCGCATTGTCAAACACAAAAGATGTTGTCTGGTAAATAGGTACTGCCCGCGCTCCTGTTGTCGGATCAGGCACCTGACCTGCGTGTACTTGTAAAGTCTCGAATTTTAGGTTTTTATTATCTGCCATTTTTCTAAAGGATTAAAAGTGTAAAATTTATAGTTCGTCATTATGGATCAAAATGAGGTCGTCGTTTAACAAAGGCTGTTTGCACAGCAGACGACTAACGCATTCGTATACGATCAAAGCATGGCTTTATCGTGTTGCTTGTAATAATTTCTGATATCATAGCCTCTTTTTTTATATACTCCAAATCAAAATGAATTTGGACAGGAATTGGCACCTTTTCAAATCGTTTTTTGATGGTTGCCAGTGGGTCGTTGAGCCAGTCTCTCGCCACTTCTGTATAAATCAAGACCGATAAAAAGGTGTTGATTAGAAGTACTATTATTGGTAGCACAATGCAAAGATATAATAAAAATTAAAAAGTCAAAATTAAAAATGTAGGGTCAGGCTACCTTTCAGAACTTGAGGTGTTTCACGGTCAGCCCGTTGTTGATTAATTGTTTCAGCGCATCGATTCCAATTGTCAGATGTGTCTCTACATATTGTTGCGTGACCTTGAGGTCACTTTCGATCGTTTTCACCCCTTCTGGTATCATCGGTTGGTCGGATACCAGCAGTAATGCTCCTGTAGGAATTTTGTTTGCAAAGCCTACACTGAATATCGTGGCTGTCTCCATATCGACGGCCATGGTACGAATAGCCTTAAGATATTTCTTAAATTTTTTATCGTGTTCCCATACTCTTCTGTTTGTTGTATAAACTGTCCCTGTCCAATAATCTCTTTCGTGATCCCGAATAGTGGTGGAGATCGCTTTTTGCAAGGCGAAGGCCGGAAGTGAAGGAACTTCACCGGGAAAGTAATCGTTAGAAGTACCTTCGCCACGTATTGCTGCAATAGGTAATATGAGTTCACCTACAGCGATTTTCTTTTTTAGACTACCGGTTTTTCCTAAAAATAAGACAGCCTGGGGCATGATGGCAGATAACAGATCCATAACGGTTGCTGCCATTGGACTTCCCATGCCAAAGTTAATGATCGTTATTCCATCGGCAGTACAGGCCTGCATAGCTTTATCTTCTCCATAAATAAGCGCATTATTATGCATTGTGGAGAACAACCTGACATAGTTGGAAAAGTTTGTTAACAGAATATACTGACCAAATTCTTCCAATGGCATGCTGGTATAGCGCGGCAGCCAGTTTTTTACAATATCTTCTTTATTCTCCAGGCCAGGAGTAACAGGAGATTCAATGGTTTTCTTCTTTGTCATAACAAAAGTAAGTTAACCATTTTTGTCGAAACAAAAAAAGAGGCATTTTGTAATGCCTCCCTTATTATGCTGCCTTTAGCTTTTTAATGTCTGACTTAGCAAATTTTTTCTTCGCATAGTCCAGCGTGATATGTAGTGCTTTTTCCTGTGTATTCTCTTTGGTCGTAGGAATTTCAAACATAGCATCGAGCATGATTGCTTCGCAGATACTTCTTAACCCGCGAGCTCCGAGTTTGAATTCCCATGCTTTGTCGACAATGAATTCATACACCTCCTGGTCGAACTTTAATTCAATTCCTTCATAGTCAAATAGCTTGACGTATTGTTTGACGAGTGCATTTTTTGGTTCTGTCAGGATACTCAGCAGTGTCTCTTTGTCCAGTGGATTGAGGTAGGAGAGAACAGGAAGCCGTCCTATAAGCTCGGGAATAAGTCCAAAACTCTTCAGGTCTTGCGGCGTGATATATTTATAAAGGTTATTTAAGTCGATATCATCCTCATCTTCGCTCATTTTATACCCTACAGTTTGTGTTCGCAGACGGTTAGCAATTTTTTTCTGAATGCCATCGAATGCGCCACCGCATATAAATAATATATTGCTTGTATTGACCGAAATCATTTTCTGGTCGGGATGCTTACGTCCACCCTGTGGGGGTACATTGACATTTGTTCCTTCCAGTATTTTGAGTAGCGCCTGTTGTACTCCTTCGCCCGAAACGTCTCTTGTGATGGATGGATTATCGCTTTTACGCGCAATCTTATCTATTTCATCGATGTAGATAATTCCACGTTCAGCGGCAGTGACATCATAATCTGCTGCTTGTAATAATCGTGTCAGAATACTCTCCACATCTTCACCCACATATCCTGCCTCTGTCAGGACGGTCGCATCGACGATAGAAAAAGGTACATTCAGGATCTTTGCAACTGTCTTTGCTAAAAGCGTCTTACCTGTACCTGTTTCTCCGACGATGATAAGATTGGATTTTTCAATTTCTGTCTCGTCGGTATTGGCTTTTTGATTTAACCGTTTATAGTGATTATATACGGCCACCGATATAACCTTTTTGGCTTCATCCTGTCCAATAACATACTGATCGAGATGTTGCTTGATTTCCATCGGACGGATCAGCTTCAACGTGGTCTGAAGGGATTTGTTTTTACGCTGGTTGAGCTCTTCTGCCAGAATCTCTCCTGCCTGGGTCACACAGCGGTCGCAGATATGTGCTCCATCCCCAGCAATAAGCATCAATGCTTCATTCTTGCTAATCCCACAAAAGGAGCAATATATATCTTTGTTACTTTTACTCATCTTTTCGTTATTTGCTTTCTTTTTTTGGTACTAGTACCTCATCTATCATGCCGAACTCTTTGGCTTCGTTGGCTCGCATCCAGTAGTCACGATCAGATGACCGCTCTACCCATTCATACGACTGTCCCGAATGTTCGGCAATAATCGTGTACAATTCCTCTTTTATTTTCAGCATTTCCCGAAGGTTGATTTCCATATCTGCTGCAACACCTTGTGCACCTCCGGAAGGCTGATGAATCATTACGCGTGCATGTTTCAAAGCTGCTCTTTTGCCTTTTGCTCCGGCAACCAACAATACTGCTCCCATTGAGGCGGCCATTCCGGTACATATCGTAGCCACGTCAGGGGAAATATATTGCATCGTATCGTATATGCCTAATCCAGCATAGACACTTCCACCAGGTGAGTTGATATAAATCTGTATATCACGCTGTGCGTCGGTAGATTGTAAAAATAAGAGCTGTGCCTGGATGATATTGGCAACCTGGTCATTTATTGCATCACCTAGAAAGATAATACGGTCCATCATCAGACGGGAGAACACGTCCATCTGGGCAACATTCAACTGTCTTTCTTCTACAATATAAGGCGTTAGGTTCATTGGAAGGTTTGATTCTGCTCTTGCAATAAATCTATCTACATGTTGGCTGCCTATGCGGTGATGCTTGATAGCATACTTTCTGAATTCATTTTTATCTATATTCATCTTTGATTTTTTACGCTTTTATAATGGACTAATATAATGCGTTTTTTGGAAAAACGTCAAATAATTTGTGTCTACTTTATGTAATTTGGCAAATCTTTAAGAAACTCGTACTGATTATTATCGAAATTAACTTTGCAGAAAAAATGATCCAGTCCGTTGCTGATTAATAACAGCGGAATTTTATGTGAAATATTGTAATTGTTTATCTGTTCAAAGGTCTTTTGATTTATTTTAACATCGGGTGCCTTGAATTCTGCAATCAATATCTTTTGTCCCTGATTGTTGTAGATCACAAGGTCTGTCCTTTTCTGCAAGCCATGAAGATTCAAGCCTCCCTCGATATGCATTAGTGACTTGGGATAGTTCTTTTGTGTATGTAAATAATGTATCCAATGCTGCCTGACCCACTCTTCCGGCGTAAGCAAAAGACTTTTCCTTCTCAATTCATCAAACACGTAGACTTTGTCCTTAATTCGTTTTAGCTTTAATGGATATGAAGGCAAGTTTAAAGGGGTTGGCCTGAACATACAGCAAAGGTAAGAAATTAAATAGAAATGACTAAATTCGCCTCGTAATGAACGTCACTACCATACTGTCAGATATCAAACAGCGAAAATTTAAACCTGTGTATTTGTTGCACGGGGAAGAAGCTTATTATATTGATTTGATTAGTGACCGTATCGAACAAACCGTGTTAGAGGAGGCACAAAAAGGTTTCGACCAGACTGTGCTCTACGGCAAGGATACCGATTTCCCGACCATCATTAATGCCGCTAAGCGTTATCCGATGATGAGTGACTATCAAGTTATTATTGTTAAAGAAGCCCAGAACTTGAAATGGAAGACAGAGAATGAGTTCTTTGGGAAATATATCGAAAATCCAACACCGACGACCATTTTAGTATTGGCTTATAAGCATGGTAAGTTTGATAAGCGGACAAAATTATTTAAGCAGATAGATAAAATCGGCGTCGCTTTCGAATCGGAGAAATTATACGATAATAAAGTCGCTCCATGGATCACAGAGGAGGTACAGCGGGAAGGAAGGAAGATTCATCCGCAAGCTGCTGCGCTGATGGCTGAATACCTGGGTACGGATTTGTCAAAGGTCGCCAATGAGGTGCAGAAGCTGATACTCAATGTGCCTAAAGACCGTGAAATTTCTTTAAAAGATGTTGAAGATAATATAGGGATAAGTAAGGATTATAATGTTTTTGAACTCAATAATGCACTGGGCAGACGTGATGTACTCAAGGCATTTCAGATCGCCGATTATTTCGAAGCCAACCCAAAAGCTAATCCTTTTGTGGTGGTCCTTGGTTCCTTGGGAGGCTATTTTACAAAAATTTTGAAATACCATTATCTAGGCGACAAATCCTCTCAATCTGTAGCCAAAGCTTTAGGAGTGAGTCCTTTTTTCACGAAGGAGTATGATATGGCTGCGCGGAACTACAGCCGGCGCAAGACTTTTGATATCTTTGCAATACTTCATGAATATGATCTTAAATCCAAAGGCTTGGGTGTAGGCCCTCAAACAACTCCCGGAGAACTTATGCGTGAGATGATTTATAAAATTTTAAACTGATGATGAAGAAAATAATATGCTCTCTTTTTTTTATGGCTGGCAGTTATATGGCCTTTGCACAATCTGATATGTATTTCATCGTGCAGGGCGGTGGAAATCTAGGATTTGCAAATGAAGGATATAAAGGAGCATTCAATGGATATTCGGCACATTTTATTGTGGGAAAGAATTACTCGGATAGAGCTTACCTGGGATTGGGCTTAGGAAATGAGCGATTAGCCGGAACCTATCAGACGAATGATCCGCATAATACTGATCAGCGGTCGTTTAAATATGATCAGAATCTTTTTCCGATTTTCGTAGATGGGAGATTGCCTTTTGGTGAATTTGGTTCAGCATCAAGAATAGGACTTTTAACGAATATAGGTTACGCACCGCGGTTGAGTGCGCAATACGACAAGGGTTTCTTGTTTAAAGGAGGTTTTTTCTATTTGTACGGAAGACCGTCAAGAGCCGACTGGACGATTTCCGCAGCGTATGGCTATCAACAGCTGACAAAAAATGTTCATCCGCCGCATAAGGATTTTCAACACCAGCATTTTAACATTTCATTGGGTTTAATGTTTAAGTGATAAAATAGTTTTTTTTGATTTTTTAATTTTATTCGTACCTTTGTCTCCCGTGAAAATTGATATTTTTGATTTGATCCCAACAGACACTCTTGTCGACATGAAATCGACAAATCATATAATTGATAAGAATAGCCCATTTGGGCTTTTTTTGTGTTCAATGGTTTGTGACAGTAATCGTAATAATATAATTTTAATATAGAGAATGACCAACTACAGTAAATTACCAGCAATTTTAGTTCTTGAAGATGGAACCGTGTATCATGGCAAAGCTGCCGGAAAGATTGGTACGACTACGGGAGAAATCTGCTTCAACACAGGAACTACAGGTTATCAGGAGATCTTTACCGATCCGTCGTATTATGGGCAGATTATGGTGACGACCAATGCTCATATCGGTAACTATGGTATTGATGAAAATGATACGGAGTCGGGCGAAATACAGATTGCAGGTCTTGTATGTAAGAATTACAATATTAACTATAGCCGCAAAATCGCTGACGGATCTATCCAAAATTACTTTGAAGAAGAGAATTTAGTCGGTATATCGGATATTGATACTCGTTCACTGGTTCGCCACATCCGGGATAAAGGTGTAATGAATGCTATCATATCGTCAGAAAATTTAGATGTTGAATCATTAAAGGCGAAACTGGCGGAGGTACCTTCTATGGAAGGATTGGAATTGTCGTCGTCCGTTTCGACGAAAGAGCCCTATTTTTATGGTGATGAAGAGGCTTCCACACGTATTGCCGTGCTGGATCTGGGGATAAAGAAAAATATACTACGCAATTTTGATGATCGCAATGTATACGCGAAAGTGTTCCCGGCCAAGACAAGTTTTGCAGAGATGGAAGCTTGGAATCCCGAAGGTTATTTTGTCTCCAACGGCCCTGGTGATCCAGCAGCAATGGAATATGCTATCGATACCGTAAAAGAAATCCTTGCTGCCGATAAGCCCATGTTTGGTATATGTCTGGGACATCAGATTTTGGCGTTAGCACATGGTATCCGGACGGAGAAAATGTTTAATGGTCACCGTGGTATAAACCACCCCGTGAAAAATATAGTTGCTAACCGTTGCGAAATCACCTCTCAAAATCATGGATTTGGTGTCGTCCGGGAAGATATTGAGAAATCGGATGCGGTAGAGATTACACATATAAATCTGAATGATAATTCCATAGAAGGTATCCGTGTAAAAGGAAAGCAGGCGTTTTCAGTGCAGTATCACCCCGAGTCCTCTCCGGGTCCACACGATTCGCGTTACTTGTTTGATGATTTTATCAATATGGTTAAAGCGTAAATATAAAATAGGAACAATTTGGTTTTGGCAATAAAAATTAATATTTTAGTGTCCAAAATACACTAAGTAAAGATTGAAGTTTAAATATAAATCCTAGTATAGAAAAAAATGAGTTTAATTATCGATGTTCATGCGCGTCAGATCTTGGATTCGCGCGGAAACCCAACAATTGAAGTTGATGTCACTACAGAAAATGGTTTTGTAGGTCGGGCAGCGGTTCCATCAGGTGCTTCTACAGGTGCTCATGAAGCGGTTGAATTGCGGGATGGCGATAAGAAGCAGTATCTGGGTAAAGGTGTTTTGAAAGCAGTGGAAAATGTGAATACCAAGATTGCTAAAGCATTGGAGGGTGTAGATGTTTTTGAGCAAAATGCTATAGACAAGCTTATGATCGACCTTGACGGAACAGAAAATAAGGGTAAGTTAGGTGCAAATGCAATTTTAGGCGTATCGTTAGCTGTTGCTAAAGCTGCAGCACAAGAAAGCCGTCAACCATTGTATCGTTATATCGGGGGAGTTAATGCCAATACTTTGCCTATTCCAATGATGAATATCGTCAATGGTGGTGCGCATTCCGATGCACCTATTGCATTTCAGGAGTTCATGATTATGCCCGTGGGTGCTGCGTCCTTTTCTGAAGCTTTACGTTGGGGAGCAGAAATATTCCATACCTTGAAAAAAATATTACACGACAGAGGTTTGTCTACCGCTGTAGGTGATGAAGGTGGTTTTGCACCGACATTTGAAGGTACGGAAGATGCGATTGAAACGATATTGTCAGCAATCAAAAAAGCTGGATATAAGCCTGGAAAAGAAGTTTGCCTCGCGTTAGATTGTGCTTCTACAGAGTTTTATGTGAAGAACAAATATGATTATAAGAAGTTTGAAGGAGACAAAGGAGCTGTCCGTACCAGTGAAGAACAAGCTTCTTACCTTGCTGAATTGACTGAAAAGTATCCTATTATATCCATTGAAGATGGTATGGCGGAAGATGACTGGAAGGGTTGGAAATTGTTGACAGAGAAAATAGGTGACCGTGTACAGCTTGTTGGTGATGACTTATTTGTTACCAATACGAAACGTTTGCAAGATGGAATTGATAAACATACGGCAAACTCTATCCTGGTAAAAGTAAATCAAATAGGTTCTCTGACGGAGACTATTAATGCGGTGTCTTTAGCACAGACTCACGGATATACTTCGGTTATGTCGCACCGATCGGGTGAAACTGAAGATTCGACTATCGCAGATTTAGCTGTAGCTTTGAATTGTGGACAGATCAAGACAGGTTCAATTTCCCGTTCTGATAGGATCGCTAAGTATAACCAACTGCTCCGTATTGAGGAAGAGTTGGGTGCAAATGCTAAATTCATCGGTAAAGATTTTAAATTTGCGATTAAGTAGTGGTAATCACAAATAAAATATCTACTTTTAGGTAGGATTAATTGATTGTAATATGAACCGCCTTCTTTCATTGATTCGTAATAAGTATCTGATTGCAGGTGTCGCATTTCTTGTTTGGATGGTCTTTTTTGATCGTTATGATTTTGCAACACAGTATAACTATCTGCAAGAAAAAAACAAGCTGGAAAAGGAAAAAGCTTTTTATGGCTTAGAGAATAAAAAGATTGAAAAAGCTATAAAAGATGCACAATACGATCCGAATGAAATACAACGTATAGCGCGTGAAAAGTATAAGATGAAGAGGGAAAATGAAGATGTATACGTCATTACCGAAGTAGAAACAAAAAGATAAAAATAATAAAGCCTGGGTCTCCACCCAGGCTTTTTCATTGAAACAAAAATACCCAATTAGGGGTATGTCGATACTACTTTGCTGATTTTCCAGTCGTCTTTTTCCAGGCAAAGCGTAATATAGTCTACACGCGTAAAGTGTTCGAAGGCCATCGAAGCTTTGACAATAGTACATCGCGGGCTAGCGTCCAATATCTTGTAACTCGTCTCACAGTCGTAGGACAGCCCCTTTGTCTTCTTTAGAAATCTTACCAACTGTTTTTTGTTAATTTTCCGTTCGTTAGTCTGCGCATATACGGTCATCTCAAAATCTTTTGTGAAGAGCCGCTCGTCGAGGGTGCCTTGCCCTTGTATAAGATAACCTAAATAATGGTCCATGACATGGGTAACGGAAATGCCATTAACGCTCTTCATGTTTCCGGCGAAAGATGAAAGAGAGATAGTAAGAACCAGTGCGACGATTGATAATGTAGTTTTCATTGTTTTTATGTTTTAAAGTTGTTGTTTTATTTCTTTGTTAGATCAAAGATATTTTGAAAGACAACGCTCTTTAAACATAAATAGGCCAACTACAAAACCGTCTCGGTAAGTATGATGTTTTATTCGGTTAATGGATTTTCACCGGGCAAGCTTATTATTTTATCTTTTTCAATACATAATGTTCAGCGAGGTCGCCTGTGATTTGCTGACCACTTTGATCGAGCTGAAAGAGTTGATTTTCTCCAACTTTAAACTTCATATCGGTTTCGTTTCCTTGGATATGTATGACACTCCCGTTGTCATGCCACATGAACTTACCGCTATCGGCGAGCGAAAAGTCCCGCTCGAGGTATGTTGCCTGGTATGTGAAAGTTTCGTCAGGCTTGAGTTCGACAATGGTCTTGATACCCGGACAATCGGCACATGGAGTAATACCCTCATAAGTTCCTTGCCAATCCAACGAATTTTGTGACGTATGAGTAGTGTCTCTATATACTTCATTTACGGTAGAGGTGGATAAGGTGTCTTGTGTCTGTTTGTCTGACCCGGTGTTGGACTGACATGCAGTTGCAAGCAAAATAGCTGTTGCCATGCTACTTAAGGCTAGTTTTTTCATGTTTTTATATTTTGAATTTAAATGTTATTTGTTTGACTATCCTTTACTAAGCGAAAATAAGGCCAAATTTTAGATAGGACATATAAAGGTGAATTTATATCTTTACACCATGGCAAAGCAACTGTTAGAACAACTTGATTCGAAAACACTTGAGTTTAAAGAGATTTTAGCGTATATAGATGCACATTATACATATACGGCATCGGCTTTTCGTAATGGGAGTCAGTATAACGCTGAAAATGAAAATCAAGGTAGTGCAAAAGTATTTTCGTTTGCCAAGATTCATGATTTATCTCAGGCAGATACCTTGAAGCTTTTTGCGGAACATTATGCGGCTGTGCAACAAACGCCTGAGGGTGTCGACCACCAGAATATCAGGCAGTTTATGCAACATGGATGGGCTGGATTACAGTTTGATCAGCAGGTATTGCAGGAAAAGTAATCATTCCGCGGAGTCGCGAAGAACAAAACTCTTTATTTTCTTTATTTGAGTGGATTTGGTGGAGGCAAATTCATAAAAATCTGCAAAATGAATGCTATAATCGGATAAGATAATCTTTCCTCCCGCGGAGCCCACCTTTCCGTGGGTGAGTATATAATCCATGACCATTCCTTCCACCTGGCCTATCCTGTTTTTTTCAAAGAAATCTTTTACTTCCTGCTTTCCGGACAACCGGACCTCCTCGACAAACTCCCAGATTATGTCATCTGCAAGATAGGAGTAAACCTTGTTCATGTCGTTGTTTACAAATGCCAGGCAGATATTTTTTATTAATTCATGTTTTGGTGAATTGCCGCAGTCTTGAGGGTAGCTAAACTTCATGGTTTAATCATTTAAAGGGCTGCACTTTCCAGTAGGGCGATCATTTTTTGTACGGTGTTCATATTTCGCCCGGTGCTTTTTACCTTAAGTTTCTTTTCGATAAAGTTATTGGACAATTTGGAATTGGCCATGCCCTGTGGAAGATAAAAATAGAAGACATCGCCGATAATTTTAAATTGCTCATCGCCGAGATTCATCTCTTCGAAAGCCCTAAGGGCCTCTTTGCCCGGCTGTATATTCATAAAAGTAGCGAACACTCTATTTCCAGGTAATGCACTGTCAAATGGATTTTGATTAAATGCTTCTTTTAGTTTATCCTCCGGAAAGACAAACACGTCTATTGCCAGGTTAAAATGCTCACCAATCAATTGTCGGATAGTCAACGATACTGTTTCTGCGTCCTCCGAAGAAACCAGGGCAATATTTCCACTTTGGATATATGTACTTACCTCTTCAAAACCATATTGCACTAAAACTTCCTTTAATTCTGCCATTCTGATCAGGTTTTTGCCCGACACATTAACAGCTCTTAGGAAGACAGCATATTTGTTTTTCATGGTGTAAATGAGGTTTCGGACATAAAACTACAAATTAGTCGTATAGTACGGAAATAAAATATTTAAAATATCAAGATAACGCTGAGTCAAAATAGGATGGTTGATGACAGTTTAGGAAAAATAAAATAAGGTTCTCGCGAATACAAAGCATTTTATCTAAGTTTGAGAGAAAATAGATGCCATGAAATTATATGCCATAGATACCGGGTATTTCAAGTTGGATGGCGGGGCAATGTTTGGGGTAGTACCAAAAACCCTTTGGCAACGCACAAATCCAGCCGATTCGAATAATTTGTGTACATGGGCCAACCGATTGTTGCTTATTGAAGACGGCAAAAGATTGACTTTGGTCGACACGGCTATAGGAGATAAACAGGACGATAAATTTTTTAGCCATTACTATTTGCATGGTGATGACACGCTGGACAAATCTTTGGCGAAATATGGGTTTGTCCGGGACGACATTACAGATGTACTACTAACACATCTCCATTTTGACCATTGTGGAGGAGCAATTAAACGCGAAGGAGACCGCTTGGTTCCAGCTTTCAGAAACGCTCATTTTTGGTCCAACGAAAAACACTGGCATTGGGCTACAAATCCGAATCCCAGGGAAAGGGCTTCGTTTTTAAAAGACAATATTTTACCGATCCAGGAAAGTGGCCAATTAAATTTCCTTAAGGAAGGACAACAGTATACAGATGACATTGCGATACGCTATGCATACGGACATACGGAAGCTATGATGCTTCCGCAGGTACAATATAAAGGGAAAACGGTCCTTTATATGGCCGACCTGTTGCCCTCTGTCGGACACATTCCGCTTCCGTATGTAATGGGTTATGACGTCAGACCATTAACGACTATGGAGGAACGGCAATCCTACTGGCCTGAAATAGCAGAGAAGGAATATATTTTGATATTGGAGCATGATCCTGTCAATGAATGCTGTACGTTACAGCACACTGAAAAAGGCATACGTGTCAAGGATGTCTTTAAGCTAAGCGAGATATAGTAAGAGTGTCTTAACAAAGCACAACAAAATCTATATATTTAACGTTTTTCAGTAAATATCATGCGAAATAGGAATATTTTGTATATTGAACGAACAAGATATATTGATATTACTTTGTCTAAAGGCATGCTAAGAATAAGCTTAATGGCTATGTTGATTATCAGTGTTTTGGGTAATCCTATATTTGCCCAGAATACGATAGTTGGATTAGTGCAGGACACTTCGGGCAATCCTTTGGCCGCCGTGAATGTACGGCTGACAACAGATCAGGATACTTTTTCCAACGTTACAGATAATTCGGGTAGATATACATTTAATGACGTCACGGGACATACCATCTTTCTTACCTTTAGTATGCTCGGCTATCAGGTCGGTTATCAATCCATGTTTTTACTGGAAGACGACAATCATATAGAAGTACCAAGAATACGTCTGGAGCCTATGTCGTTTGTCATAAAAGGGGTCAATGTGATCAAAATATTACCATTGGTAGTAACAGAAGATACTATACAATTTAATTTTGATGCTTACAAATTTCGACCAAACTCGCTGTTGGAGGAGGCAATAAAAAAATTACCCGGATTTCATGTCGCAAGGGACGGAGCTGTCTACTACAACGGAAAGGCAATACGACGTGCTAAAGTGGATAACAAAGACTTTTTTGGAGGAGATCTGTTGACAGCCACCAAAAATCTGCCGACAGGATTTATCCAAAATTTGCAGGTCATCGATGATTATGGCCTGATCGACGAAACCACCGGTATCAAGAGTCATGAACCGGAAAAAATCATAAATATCACATTAAAGCCGGATCGAAAACAGATATATTTTGGGCAGATAACTATGGGTGGAGGGACAAATGATCGCTACCTGGGTAGTTTAGGAATGAATAAATTTGACGATGGACGTGAAATATCGATTAACGGATCGGTTAATAATACGAACACAAACATGGTTTACCTCGGCGGCCTGGCCGGAATGTCGCGTGAGCGGAGCTTGTTGGATATTGGCGATTATGCCGATCCGGTGGATGGCCTCAACCATGTAAGTGCCGTAGGTATCAATCTCTCCGATAAGTTGGGGAATCGGTTTTCAGTCCACACATCGTATAATTATAGCAAAAAGAAAAATATAACCGATGGGTTTTCACAACTGACTTCCAGTTATATCGGCAATACAATTATCAGGAAGGAGAACTATATACTTGAAACCAACGATTTTAATCATAATCTTAAATTTGGTATACAAGGGAAATTTGCCAATAAGGATGAATTGAAGATATACGGAAACCTGGCCTTCAATAAACAGCGCGCTTACAATGAAAAGACGACCGAAATAAAAAATGCGAACACAAAAAACATAGGTACTTTTCAGGATACTACTGAGCTTACTACGCCTAATGGCGATCTTGATGTATTCTATTCCAAATTTTTCGCACGAAAAGGGCGGAAATTTGCGGCCAACCTTTCCTTACAATCCAATACTTTGAAACGGGACGAAACCTTCAATGAACGTTATTCCGAATTTGTCGAATCGTCCGACGATATTGGTGAACCACCTTACCTGCAAAATCAGCTGATCAATCAAAATAATGTGACAAATTCAGCAAATCTGGCTCTTACCTATACGGAGCCATTTATGGACTTTGGTCGCTTTGAATTCAATTACTTGTTTGATATCACAGGCATCGATGCTGTGCGGTTGGTCTATAATCGACTTAATATTAACAATCCTTCCTACATTGATTCGCTGGGGGTAGATTATGACTATTCTTATAGGAACAATCGTTTTGGACTGAATTATCAGTATGAATCGAAAAATGCTGTAAACAAAAACGCATTAAAAGTGAACGTAGGTTTTGCTGTCGAACCTATTATGCTTACGGGCAATCTTGCGTTGGAAGGGATTCGTTATACCTATGAAAATATCAACCTTATACCGACAGCCAACGTGTGGTATAAATTGTCGAAGAACCTGGACTGGCAGGTCGACTACCGGGGAAAAAATAATCAACCAAACTTTAACCAGATTGCACCGGTAGTAGATAATAGTAACTCAAGGAATGTGATTATCGGAAATCCAGAATTGAAAGCGGAGTTTGCTCACCGTATATCGACACGTATCCGTAAAACAATTCCTTCCAGAGCTCAGTATATAGAGACAAACTTTGCCTATAATTTTATCATGGATAAAATTGTGAGCGATAAGACATCCTTATCCAGTTCGACAATCCAGCAGACCACCTTTCAAAATACATCGGGATATTATGATATGCGATGGTTTTATGTGTTCAATACACCATTTATAATGGACGATCTGCAATTGGATTTGATGGGTAATACCGACTACTTTAATCATCCGTCTTATATCGACAACAGGAAGCGGATAACAAAGCAATTGATGATAAACCAGTCATTACAATTAAAATATACGTTGAGCGACTACCTGGAAACGGGCTTTATCACCAATTATAATTTGAATAATGCGAAGTATGATATCCCGTTTAGCACGAACATTAGCGTCCATACCTTACAATGGGGTATGAATACTAAAACATACTTCGGTGAACATTTGTCGATAGGAGCGGAACTTTCCCAGCGATATAATGAAGGGTATACCGCTAACTTTATGAATATCAATCAAACGGTTATTAATGGGTTTATAGAATGTACCTTTTTGCCGAATAAAACGGGGCTGCTGCGTATTCAAGGGTTTGACTTGCTCGATCAAAATAAGAACATGGGTATATATTCCGAATATATCGGAAATGATGTTTATGAAGCGCGGAATAACAGACTGGGAAGATATTTTATGTTATCTCTTAATATACGTCTTCAAAAATATCCAAAGAAATGATGAAAGTCGTCAGCATAAGCACATTTGGTGGTCCGGAGGTATTACAGATCGGGCAGAGAGCCATTCCAGGTATAGGCAATTCCCAAATTCTTATTCAAGTGGTTGCAGCAGGCGTAAACCGGCCCGATATTTTTCAACGGAAAGGTCATTATCCTGCACCGAACGGTGCTCCTGCCGATATTCCCGGTCTCGAGGTAGCCGGCTATGTTGCTGATGTTGGAAAAGATGTAAAAACCTTTAAACAAGGTGACCGGGTGATGGCGTTGTTAAGTGGCGGCGGATACAGTGCATATGTCGCAGCAGAGGAAGGCTGTTGTCTTCGGGTACCTTCGACAATTTCGTTGGAGCATGCCGCTTCGTTACCAGAGAATATTTATACTGTATGGCATAACGTCTTTGAGCGGGGAGGACTGGTAGCTGGGGAAAAATTTTTAGTACATGGAGGCGCAGGCGGTATAGGGTATACAGCTATTCAGTTAGCAAAATTGTTTGGTGCCGAAGTCTTCACGACCGTAAGTACCGCGGAAAAAGCAGCTTTCGTTCGAGCTTTGGGAGCAGATCATATAGCGCGGTACACGCAGGTTGATTTCGTCGAACTATGGAAAAATGAGGAGATAAATGTCATATTGGATAGCGTAGGAGGAGTTTATTTTAATAAAAATATTCGGTTGCTTGGTAAAGAGGGGAGGCTAGTTTATATCAATGCCGTAGATGGAGGGAAAGTCGAGCTTAATATTTTCGAGCTCATGCGAAAACGGATTATGCTTACCGGAAGCACGCTCCGTTCGAGGTCTATTTCTTTTAAATCGCGCCTTACACGAGCACTTCAGGAGAAGGTTATGCCATTTATTGAAGAAGGCCGTTTTGAGATAAAAATAGATCGTGTATTTCGGCTGGAAGACGTCTCAGCAGCCCATGCTTATATGGAAGCCAATCAACATATAGGCAAAATCATTCTGAAACTATAATATTATTTTAGGATTATCCGTAAATCCATTTGAATTTATACTGCAATTCAGGGATTTTGATACGATCGGCCAGACGTGTCAGACGATCGGGAAGTTTCATAATATAATCCCTTGCTTTCTCTCCTTGCTCGTTGAGATTGGACACTTTGTCAATTTTCCAGTCTGCGATAAGTTCACGTAGGATATCGACATAATCGAGAGCCGTATATACTTCCATACGTTGGGCTGCATCGGAGAAATGAGCAAAAGCTTCACCCTGTGGTTCTCCGGATTCACGCAAAAAGTGAGCCGGCATAACGATTTTTTTGCGCATCATATCTTCAAAGGCTAACATGACTTCACTCGGATCTACCTCTATAGCTTTGGAGATAAAGGACATATAGGCTTTGGCGTGACGTGCTTCATCTGCAGCGATGACACCACACATTTTTGCCAGCAATTTATCGCCGCTTTTTTTGGATATTCCTGCTACACGACGGTGAGAGACATTGGTAGCAAGTTCCTGGAAAGAAGTATATATAAAATTCCGGTATGGGTCAGCGCCAGTACCGATGTCGAAACCATCTTTGATTAAATACTGTGTACTTATTTCAAATTCACGCATATTAATACGTCCTGAAAGGTACAGGTATTTATTAAGCAAGTCGCCATGTCTGTTCTCTTCTGCTGTCCATGCACGTACCCATTTCATCCAGCCACCCTGCTCGTTTTTCTCCACATCTTCCACCATGGTCAACCACGACTCGTACGTAGGAAGCGCTTCCTCCGTAATGGTGTCACCGATCAACACCGCTACTAAATCGTAGGGGAGTTCCTTGGCACTTTCCTGTAAGTCACGTACTTCTTCAAAAAAAGTATTGCGCGAAGAGTCCGGAAGAAAGTCGGCCGGCTGCCACATGTCTTCTACGGGCTTCAGGTATTCGCTCATCTCATGAAGCATAAAGGGCTCCAGGTAAGCCATAACCTCTTTTCGTGAGCCTTCGGGGATATTTAACGGTTTCTCTTGCATACACTACAAAGGTATGTAAATTAGTTTCTTTTTGGAATAAAAAAAGAATTGAAGGCAAAAGAATACATAGTACTGACTTTTTTTGGGGATATAAATACTAACTTTGTCTATCAACTTGAATAGGATTATTTTGAAAGATTTTGATATAGGTCGGATTAGAGCGGATTTCCCTTTGTTAAGAAGAGAAGTAAATGGTAAACCTCTGGTATATTTAGATAACGGCGCAACGACGCAGAAACCTCAACAGGTCATTGACGCGATTATACATTATTATCAAGATATGAATAGTAATGTACATCGGGGTGTACATTATCTGTCGCAGATTTCTACTGATGCATTTGAAGTGACCCGCCGTAAAGTGCAGGCGTTTATTCACGCTGAACATGAGCATGAAATCATTATTACCAAAGGGGCGACCGATGGCATTAATTTATTGGCACAGTGCTATGGAAAGGCATTTGTCCATGCCGGTGATGAGATCATTATATCGGCGATGGAGCATCATTCGAACATTGTGCCCTGGCAGATGTTGTGTGAAGATAAGGGAGCGGTGCTGAAAGTTATTCCGATGAATAGCGCGGGTGAGTTGGATATGGATCAATATCGGGCCTTGCTTTCTCCGAGAACCAAAATGGTGGCTGTGACTTATGTATCCAATTCTCTGGGTACGATCAACCCCGTAGCAGAAATTATTGCATTAGCACATCAAAATGGCACACCGGTATTGATTGACGCGGCGCAGGCTGTTCAACATCTTAAAATTGATGTACAGGCATTGGACGTCGATTTTCTGGTGTTTTCCGGGCATAAAATGTATGGGCCTACAGGGGTAGGCGTATTATACGGCAAAGAGAAATGGCTAAATGCAATACCGCCTTATCAAGGAGGCGGTGATATGATTAAAGATGTAACTTTTGAGAAAACCACTTATAACGAGTTACCTTTTAAATTCGAGGCTGGG
The DNA here is from genome assembly GCA_040392845.1 of Sphingobacterium sp. Taxonomy (GTDB): domain Bacteria; phylum Bacteroidota; class Bacteroidia; order Sphingobacteriales; family Sphingobacteriaceae; genus Sphingobacterium. The sequence continues at coordinate 18,449 of JBEBVG010000001.1, forward strand.
ACACCTAATATTGAAGCGGGTATATGTTTGGCTGCCGCAATAGATTACCTGGAAGAGATCGGATTAGATCATATAAAAACCTATGAAGACAATTTACTGGCTTATGCAACAGAAAAGTTGTTGACAGTTGAAGGGTTAAAGATGATAGGTACGGCTAAACATAAATCTTCTGTGCTATCTTTTGTTATTGAAGGTACCCATCCGTATGATGTCGGTGTTATTTTAGATAAGTTGGGAGTTGCTGTACGTACTGGACATCATTGTGCACAGCCTGTTATGGATCAGTATGGTATCCCGGGTACCATTCGGGCAAGTTTAGCGATGTACAATACCCGAGAGGAGATCGATGCGCTCGTAACAGGGATCAATAGAGCATTAAGCATGTTGAAGTAGTGAGAATTACGAATTACGAATCATAAAATTACGAATGACTGACCACTGACTACTAATCACTAAAATAAAAACATGACGATAAACGAAATACAAGACGAATTGATTGAAGATTTTGCATTCCATACAGATTGGATGGAAAAATATGAATATATCATACAATTGGGCAAAGAACTTCCATTGATAGATGAGCAATATAAGCAAGACCAGTACCTCATCAAAGGATGTCAATCCAGAGTCTGGCTCTATCCCAGGTTAGAAGAAGGAAAAGTCTATTTTACGGCAGATAGTGATGCTGTTATTACCAAAGGACTCGTCAGCCTGATGGTTAAAGTTCTTTCGGGTCATTCCCCTAAGGAGATTGCAGAAAGTGATTTGTATTTTATCGATCAGATCGGGTTGAAAGAACACCTTTCTCCAACCCGTGCGAATGGTTTGTTGTCCATGGTCAAACAGATGAAATTATATGCAATGGCTTTACAGGTTAAGGTATAGTCCAAAAATATTGTCATACTTTGATGTTCATCGCTTCAATTTTCACTCCAAAAAAAGCTTCTGCTTTTTCCTCAAAATCTTTCGGATCATCTGTCGTATAAAATTGAATAAGCCCTTCTTTAGAACAACGGCTTTCGACTTCGGGATGGCGCTGCAGATAGGCTGTTAAGCTGTTTGCTACAAGTGCCCCCTGAGCAAGTATCCGGATACCTTCGGGAACATATTGTTCGATGATAGGTAAGAGTAACGGATAATGGGTGCAGGCCAGTACAATACTGTCGATGTCAGAAGATTGAGCGAGTAATCGCTCGATATCATTTTTGACAAAATAATGAGCTCCTTCGCTATGGATTTCATTATTTTCAACTAATGGTACCCAAAATGGACAAGCATGCTGGTAGACTTGTATCTGGGGATGGAATCTATTGATTTCGATTTTATACGAGTTGGAGAGTACGGTACCTTGAGTAGCCAGAATACCTATTTTATTGGTGTGGGTATATTGGTCGATACATTCCGTCGTTGGGCGGATGACACCCAGCACCTTTTTTCCGGCCGGAAGATCATATTGTTGTATCGTGCGCAGGGCCTTTGCAGATGCTGTATTACATGCCAGGATAACCAGGTTGCATCCCAGATCAAAAAGTTTGAATACACATTCTTTTGTGAACTCATAAACAGTTTCAAAGGAACGTGTTCCATACGGGACACGCGCATTATCGCCCAGATAAATATAATCGTATTGTGGCAATGCCTGATGTATTTCCCGGAATACCGTCAGACCGCCATATCCCGAATCAAATATACCTATAGGGCCTTTGTTGTTCATTATGGATATCTGTTAATCTAGCACAAAGATGAGATTTATAAATTGCATTTCCTTGTATATTTTGTATCTTTACGGTTTATTTCTAACGGATAAAAAACAAAATATTTTGGATTATTTAGCAGGATTAAACCCCTCACAACGCGCTGCAGTGGAGCAGACCGAAGGTCCTGTCATGATTGTGGCCGGTGCTGGCTCAGGGAAAACGAGGGTAATCACATATCGGGTGGCCCACCTGATACAAAAAGGGGTCGACCCATTCCAGATACTGGTGCTTACATTTACGAATAAGGCGGCCAGGGAAATGCGCGAACGTATCATGAAAGTGGTAGGAAGCGAAGCCAAAAATATTTGGATGGGAACGTTTCACTCTGTTTTCGCGCGTATCCTCCGTGTAGAGGCCGAGTTGATAGGTTATCCGAAAAATTTTACCATATACGATACCGATGATAGCAAGAGCCTATTGCGGGCCATATTGAAAGAGTTGAATCTCGATGATAAGTTGTATAATGTCAACCATGTATTCGGACGTATTTCAGCGGCAAAGAACAATCTGATATCACCGCAGGAATATAACAAAAATGATGCGCTCCTGGCGGAAGACCGGGAAAACGGAAGGAGTATGCTGGGGCAGATTTATATGACCTATGCCCAGCGTTGTTATCGGGCCGGCGCGATGGATTTTGATGATTTGCTGTTTAAAACTAATGTGCTTTTGAATAAATTTCCCGAAACACTCTACAAATATCAGCATCAGTTCAAATACCTGATGGTAGATGAGTACCAGGACACCAATTTTTCACAGTATCTTATTGTTAAACGCCTGGCAGCCGTTAATGAAAATATTTGTGTGGTAGGTGATGATGCGCAAAGTATTTATGCGTTTCGTGGGGCGAATATCCAGAATATACTGAACTTCCAGAAGGATTATCCGGATGTCAAGGTTTTTAAACTCGAGCAAAATTACCGCTCTACTAAGACGATTGTTAAAGCAGCAAACAGCATTATTGCCAATAACAAAAATCAATTGGAGAAAAATGTGTTTTCGGATAATGAGGATGGGGATAAGATCAAGATAGCCCGGGCATTTTCGGACAACGAAGAAGGTAAGATAGTCGCAGAGAGCATTGTCCAGGAGAAATCACTGACAGGCTTGAAATATAAAGAGTTTGCTGTACTCTATCGTACGAATGCACAATCCCGTGCTATGGAGGAAGCATTGCGTAAGTTGGGCGTGCCCTATAAAATCTATGGCGGTACTTCTTTTTATCAACGTAAAGAGATCAAAGACCTTATTTCTTATTTTAGATTGACATATAATCCTAACGATGAGGAGGCGCTGAAGCGCGTGATCAATTATCCGCGGCGAGGAATAGGCGATACGACGATAGAAAAGATTATTGTAGCGGCAGATCAGCAACAGGTCAGACTGTGGGATATCGTGGCAAATGCACAGCTATTTTTAGATGGCCGAAGTGCAGCTGCTGTGGCGAATTTTGCATTAATGATACAGAGTTTCCAGGCTGTGGGGCACAACCATAATGCTTTTGATACCGCGATGCATATTGCCCAGCATTCGGGAATTTTGAAAGATTTATATGAAGATAAATCGGTAGAGGGGCTGAGCAGGTACGAAAATATACAGGAATTATTAAATGGTATTAAGGAGTTTTCTGAGCGGGAGGATATAGAAGAAAGAGGTCTGGATGTCTTTTTGCAGGATGTAGCTCTATTGACCAATGATGATAATGATAAAAATCCGAATGCCGACACCGTGTCTTTAATGACGATACACTCATCCAAGGGTTTGGAATTTCCTCATGTTTATATTGTCGGGCTGGAAGAAAACTTATTTCCCTCGCAGCTCTCGCTGAACTCCCGCTCAGACCTGGAAGAGGAAAGACGATTGTTTTATGTGGCGGTGACGCGAGCGGAAAAAAAACTACATCTGTCGTATGCAACATCAAGATACCGCTGGGGTACTTTGAATAATTGTGAACCAAGTCGTTTCCTGGATGAACTGAATCCGGCCTGTCTGGAACTGGATTTTAAACCTCGGATGCCTATATTGGAAGAGCAAGGTTTTAGTGGTGAACGGATAGCCTGGCAGCAAAAGGACACGTTCTCCAAACCCAAACCGAAGGTACGAAAGACTACTTCTATATTGCCTAAAGCGCATACGCCTTCCCCAGACTTTGCTCCTTCAGATACCAGCGGAATAGAAGTAGGTATGGAGGTCGAGCACGAACGCTTCGGTTATGGGCAGGTTGTGAAGCTTGAGGGTAATAAACAGGATATCAAAGCAACAATTCTTTTCAAAGAGTTGGGACAGAAACAATTGTTGCTTAAATTTGCCAAATTAAGAATTGTACAGTAATCACACTAAACTTTAACTATATTGTACAACATAAAAAAATATTCAATCTAATAAGACAGAAAAATAGGACGTTTTTATAAACGTATAAACACATACATATGAATTTTGACTACAACAGTACCCGCCCTAGGCTGATCCTGGCTGAATACGGAAGAAACGTACAGAATATGGTGGACTATATTTGTACCGTACCCTCGAAAGAAGAAAGAAACAGATTGGCACAGGTCGTTATCGATATGATGGGTGTGTTAAATCCACATCTCAGAGATGTATCGGACTTTAAACATAAACTATGGGATCACCTCTATATCATTTCAGATTTTAAGATCGAGGTCGACTCCCCATTTCCGGTGCCGACGAAAGAAGAGATCCGTCATAAACCGCAATCGATCCCATATCCGCAAAATCGTATCCGCTTTAAACATTATGGACATGTCGTAGAGCGGATGATTCAAAAAGCGATAGCCGTTCCCCAAGAGGAAAATCGGGCTAAAATGGCTCTTTCTATCGCCAATTTTATGAAAATGGCTTATCTAGCCTGGAATAAAGATTCGGTAAACGACTTGCAGATTATTCACGATCTGGTTGATCTGTCGGGAGGAATATTACGTTTGCCCGAAGATACAGTGCTGACGAAACTGGATTTTAAAACTCCTCCTCCGGGAAGTAGGGTGAAAAGCCAGAGTGCAGCAAATAATAACCAAAAAAATGGTGGCAAAAAACAGTATTCTAATGCTGGAAAAAAGAAACAACCACATACCAACGGTAAAAAAGGCCATCAATATAGTAGCTATAAGAAATAGAAACGCAGGAACTACTACGTATACATATATATGAACGCATTCGAGATACAAGGCGGGAAACCATTAAGCGGCGAGATCATTCCACAGGGAGCGAAGAATGAAGCTTTGCAGATATTATCTGCTGTATTGCTTACAGATCAGAAAATGACAATCAGTAATATCCCCGATATTAAGGATGTCAATAATTTAATTGATCTGTTGCGTTCGCTGGGCGTGAAAGTCACTCGTGTCAGCACGGATACGTACGAGTTTGAAGCAGAGTCTATTCGTTTGGATTATTTTACATCGGAAGAATTTAAGCAGAAAGGCAGTGGCTTGCGCGGCTCTATTATGATTGTCGGTCCTTTGCTGGCACGTTTTGGAAAAGCTGCTATACCGAAGCCGGGGGGCGATAAGATCGGTCGCCGACGCTTAGATACACATTTTTTAGGATTCGAAAAATTAGGGGCGAAGTTTGTGTACGATGCGGAACGACATTTTTTTGATGTTGATGCACAAGCATTGAAAGGGGCTTATATCTTGTTGGACGAGGCTTCCGTAACCGGGACGGCTAATATTGTCATGGCCGCTGTTCTGGCAAAAGGTGTTACGACAATCTATAATGCTGCTTGTGAACCGTATTTGCAGCAACTTTGTAAAATGTTGAACCGTATGGGAGCCAAGATCGCTGGAATTGGCTCAAATCTGTTGACTATAGAAGGTGTAGATAGGTTGGGAGGGACAACGCATCGTATGCTGCCCGATATGATTGAAATAGGTTCTTTTATAGGCCTAGCTGCCATGACAGGGTCGGAGATTACGATCAAGGATGTTTGCTATCCCGAATTGGGCATAATACCGTCTGTATTTTCCCGTTTGGGTATAAAGATGGAGCTACGTGGAGATGATATTTTTATTCCGGCACAAGATTCGTACGAGATAGACACCTTTATAGATGGTTCTATACTGACGATATCGGATGCTCCATGGCCGGGGTTTACACCTGACTTATTGAGCATTGTGTTGGTGACGGCCATCCAGGCGAAAGGGAATGTCTTGATTCATCAGAAAATGTTTGAGAGTCGTCTGTTTTTTGTGGATAAATTGATCGATATGGGGGCGCAGATTATCCTGTGTGATCCACACAGAGCGACAGTTATTGGCCTGAACAAACAAACTCAGTTACGGGGCATACAGATGTCGTCGCCTGATATACGGGCAGGCGTGTCGTTGCTTATCGCCGCATTATCAGCACAAGGAAAATCTACTATTCTCAATATTGAGCAAATTGAACGCGGGTATCAGCATATTGAAGAGCGTTTAAAGGCATTAGGAGCCGACATTAAAAGAATAGATGCACAACCAACAGGCCACTAACAAGAATTGTCGGGGCAATGTTATTAAATAAAAAATATACTTTTATCTTGAATAAAATTACTTTAATTTGCGAATTAAAGTTTAAACATATATTTTATTTAAAAAATTGAACATGAAAAAACTTATTTTATTCTCCGCCGCAGCAATGATGATCTTAGCATCTTGTGTTGGCAATCCGGAAGGAAAGAAAGCAGAAACAACAGATTCAGTCGAAACCGTAGACCAGGTAGTGGGGGCTGAGTATACCGTGGATGCTGCACAATCTAAAGTAGAATGGACAGGTACTAAAGTAACCGGTAAACATGAAGGTACGGTAGATATTAAAAGTGGTTCGATTCGTGTGGATAACGGTGCAATCACCGGAGGAAACTTTGTATTGGACATGAACAGTATCAGTTCGACAGATTTGCAGGGAGAATACAAGGATAAGTTAGATGGACACCTGAAGTCTGACGATTTCTTCGGCGTAGAGAATTATCCGGAAGCGGTATTTACGATTACTAACGTAACGCCAAGTACTGAAACTCCTGAGAATATCCAGATATCAGGCAACCTGACCATCAAAGATATTTCTAAGAATATCACTTTTGATGCTAGGGTTAGTGAACTTACGGATGCTACAGTGAAAGCTACAGCTGATTTTAATATTGCAAGAGGTGACTGGGGGGTGAATTACGAAGGCAAACAAGATGATCTAATTTCTAAAGAAATTAATTTCAAGGTTAGCTTGGTGGCTAATAAATAAGCTGCGTATATTACAAAACAGGAAAAGGTTGTATCACATACAGCCTTTTCCTGTTTTGTGGCACATAAATAATAAAGTTTTTGTAGTTGGTCATAAAAAATATGAAGATAAGCCTGATTTGTATTGGAAAGACTGATGATAAGTTCATCCAGGAAGGAATCGATAAATACCTGAAAAGACTCAGGCATTATATAGGTTTTCAATTGGTTGTATTACCCGATATCAAGAATGTGAAAAACCTCTCGGAAAGCCAGCAGATGGAGAAAGAAGGCGAGCAGTTTTCTAAATATTTGGGAACATCAGATTACGTGATTTTATTGGACGAGAGAGGAAAGGCGTTGCGGTCAGTAGAATTTTCGGGGTATATCGAACAAAAAATGCTGACAAGCGTGCAGCATGTTGTTTTTTTGATAGGAGGCCCATACGGCTTTTCAAAAGAGATTGTTAAAAGGGCTAATGATAAGCTTTCACTGTCCAGGATGACTTTCTCCCATCAAATGGTCCGTCTATTTTTTGTTGAACAAATATACCGTGCTTTTACAATATTAAAAGGAGAGCCTTATCATCATGAATGATTAATCCGCCACATTTTATTAAATTTATGGGGAATTAGCATGGATTTTGCATCATATAAATAAAAAGGAATGCATCATGGATATGAACAAATATAAACGGGATTATAAATACAAAAGTGTAGAAGGTGCAGAAGGAGGGAAGAACCTAAAATGGTTAATTATTATCGTAGCCATTTTTATTGGAGTTATAGCGTATATTTCAAGTAAAAATTAAGGCGAATTCGGAGAGAAATCGCCTTAAAATCACACTAACTATTAATATAAAAAGACCTATGGAACTAGGTGTTTTTCGATCCTAAATTACATTTTTCTTTTGATATTCCAAATAGTTTGAGTAAAAATGAGGGTAAGATCATTTTTTCTCAAGCAATTTTTGGAATGTTTGCCATGCCACCTGATCTGTTTTGAATGTCAGGTCTTCGGGATGTAATGCCGAGGTTTCCACCAAACGAAATACTTCTTGCTTGTCAACAAGTGTGTTCGGATCAAAATCAAACGGTTTTTCCCTGATATTTAGTTTAACAGAGTTTATTGCTTTGACTTGATAGTAAATGGAGAGGATCTGGCTGTTATTAAAACTAGACTTTTCATAAAAATCAGTCGTATATATATGAGTTACAATATCTATATCCATATTGCATTCTTCCCAAAACTCCCGCTTTAGCGCATCTATCAAACCCTCCCCATACTCTAATCCTCCGCCGGGAAATTTTGTGAAAGACACATTTTGTGTTCGCTCGTCACTAATGAGGACACGGTTGTATTCATCAACCAAAATACCGTAAACTCTTACATTAAATAAATACATGTTATAGGATATACATATTTTCTAAATACTTACAGCAGTTCGAAGCCTTCTTGTAAGCTCGTTTCGTCTATACATAAAAAAGAATAATGTCGGGGAAGAAACCAGGCGATGGTTTTCAAAACCTCGTCAAATGTTTCCTGATCGGCAAATTGATCGGTTGTAAGATTAAACACGAGGTCCTGGGTAGCATGTTGTTCATCGTCATAGTTTCTTGCTAAAAGCATCGCTTTCGGTGTTGCCACCCCCGCTTGGGTTAGAAAGTCCCGTAGTTGTGTTCTTAAATAAAGCGGCAATATATTTTCAGACGGCTGTCCGATAGCGACTTTTTCGCCTGGAGACAAGGTTATATATTTTTGATTTTCGGAAAAGATACTTTCGTTTGTATAAAACTCATCGTTCAGCTCCAGGTTGACGATGTCACCATAGGAAAATACCCAGTCGGGACGAGCGTGGTGCATATTGATAACAACGCCAAAGCCGCTTTGTAATATTTTAGGCAATTGCTGATTGATGACGAAAGCTTTAAAGTTTTCATCTGGCCTGACGGTTTCCAATAGAAAGTAGGGATAACCATCGCTGGCAATGACAACCTCTTGTGGACTGAGTTTTAGATTGGCTCCATCAACAGATCCCAGAAAACGATCGCGCCAGCATTCATCTCTTTGATCGAAAGGTGTCTGCATCAGTGTATTGATGATTACCGTTTTTTCAAGATCACCCAAGCTCTCAGATGTAGGTGTCGTTATGTTCATTTCCTTTATTTTAACGTTTGATTTCTTCGTTGTCGCATAAGTCTATAGCCCGCAGTCTGCGACTTACAGCGGGTTAAAGCTACATAATTCCGTTGTATAATTTAAAGAGATTAATGAATTTATACTTATATTGTCAAAAGTAATTTTTGTATTTTTGCTAAAATTGATTTCCGATAATGTTAGATACGAATTTGAATGTTTCTGCTGATTTGATGCCATCCAGACTGAGTTTTGAAGATTTTCGCCAGATTATTTTGGAGGATTATAAATTAGCGGTACAAAGTAGGGTCGTGAGTTTAATCGGGCGTAAGGAAGTCTTAACGGGTAAAGCCAAGTTCGGTATTTTTGGCGATGGAAAGGAAATCGCACAAATCGCCTTAGCCAAGGTATTTAACAAAGGAGATTGGCGATCAGGATACTATCGGGATCAGACTTTGGCTTTTGCTACAGGAATGAGCTCAGTGTATCATCTCTTCTCACAACTGTATGCTAACCCTGATTTGGATGCAGACATTTCTTCCGGCGGACGGCAGATGGTATCTCATTTTTCTACACAACAGGTCGATGAGCAGGGAAATTGGAAAAATCAAACGGAACAAGTCAATTCGGTATCGGATATCTCGACGACAGGGGGACAGATGTCACGATCATTGGGCTTAGGATTGGCTTCTAAGTTATATCGTGAAAATCCGGATCTATCTTATCTCAATTATTTCTCAAACGGTGGCAATGAGGTTGTATTTTGTACTGTAGGAAATGCTTCTACTTCAGAGGGAGTGTTCTGGGAGACAGTAAATGCGGCCGGGGTCAAACAGATTCCACTCGTCATTTCGATTTGGGATGATGGTTATGGTATTTCTGTGCCGAATGAGATACAGACAACTAAAGCCGATATATCAGAAGCATTGAAGGGGTTTCAAAGAGATCACGTAGGAGAAGGCTTCGAAATATTTAAAGTCAGAGGATGGGATTACCCTGGATTATGTGAGGCTTATGAAAAGGCGACGAAGATTGCACGTGAGGAACATATTCCCTGTATTGTTCATGTAACGGAGCTGTCGCAACCACAAGGTCATTCTTCTTCAGGATCACATGAGCGCTATAAAAGCCAGGAGCGGCTGGAATGGGAGCATGAATATGATTGTAATAAACAGATGCGCAGTTGGCTGCTGGATGCTGGCCTGGCAACAGAAGAAGAGCTGGTAGTTATAGAAGAGGAAGCGAAAGATTTTGTGAAATCCGAGCAACGCAGAGCCTGGTCGGACTATCGAAAAACTATTCAGGTAGACCTGGATGAAGCTATACAGATGCTGGAGCAATTTGAGCAGGAAGACGTTAAACTTTCACTAAGGACATTGCAATCAATATCGGAGCCTTCATTGAAAGAAATATATTCTACGATTCGTTTAGTATTAAGGGAACTTCGTTTTGATAATTCCCCGGCGAAGGTACAGCTCTCGGAGTGGTACAAGACTCGTCAGGAAATTAATATATACCGTTATAATGATAACTTAACTTCTGCCTTTGATACAGAAACCTTAAATCTGTCTATCGAACCGGAGTATGGTGAGAATCCTAAAACTGTCGACGGCCGGGAGGTTTTGAACGCTTGTTTTGAAGCTAATTTCAGACAGAATGATCGCTTGTTGGCTTTTGGAGAAGATGTCGGTAAAATAGGAGATGTCAATCAGGGATTTGCCGGTTTACAAGATAAATTTGGTGAACAACGCGTTTTTGATACAGGAATTCGAGAATCGGCTATTATAGGAAAAGGGATGGGATTGGCCTTGCGTGGCCTACGCCCCATTGCTGAAATACAATATTTAGACTATTTGATTTATGCGCTTCCGGTGCTTAGTGATGATTTGGCTTCTTTGAGTTACAGAACTAAGGGCCAACAACGTGCACCGTTAATTATCCGTACGCGGGGACATCGACTCGAAGGTATCTGGCATTCCGGTTCACCGATGTCAGTGATTCTCGGGAGTCTTCGCGGACTGCATATATGTGTACCTCGAAATATGACGCAGGCGGCAGGTATGTATAACACTTTGTTGAAAGTGAATGACCCCGCATTAGTCATCGAGTGTCTGAATGGGTATCGATTAAAAGAAAAACTGCCGGTAAATGTGGGAGAGTTTACGGTTCCTATAGGACTTGCAGAATTGATCCGTGAGGGACAGGATGTTACTGTCGTGTCTTATGGTTCTACATTACGCGTAGTTCAGGAAGCGTCGCTGGAACTGGAAAAAGTTGGTATATCGATCGAGATAGTTGATATTCAGTGTCTTTTGCCTTTTGATAAAGAACATCTATGTGCCCGTTCTTTACAAAAAACCAATAGACTATTAGTTGTAGATGAGGATTTTCCGGGTGGGGCATCAGCCTATATTCTGCAGAAGATTTTAGAAGAACAAAGTGGTTATTTTTCTTTAGATAGCCAGCCAAGAACATTAAGTGCCAAAGCACATCGCCCTCCTTATGGGTCTGATGGTGATTATTTTACAAAACCTTCAGTAGATGATGTTGTGGAAATCGTGTATGAAATTATGAATGATGTTAATCCACATCAGTATCCCGCTATATTTTAGCGGGATACGCGGGTTCTCTGTTACGGAAGAGTATATCTACCGATAAGCTTGTTGTTTTAGCAGGTGGTCTGCAATGACCAGGGCGGCCATGGCTTCGACAATAATTACGGCACGAGGTACAACACAGGGATCGTGTCTTCCTTTACCCGAAATTGTTGTTTCTTCGCCTGCTTGATTCAGTGTTTGTTGATCTCGCATAATGGTTGCAACGGGTTTGAAAGCCACTCTAAAAGTAATATCCATACCATTGGATATTCCCCCTTGTACGCCTCCCGAATAGTTGGTTCGCGTAACGATTTTATCGCTTTCCGTAGTAAAAATGTCGTTGTGTTCTGTTCCTCTTAATCTTGATCCTTCAAATCCTGAACCGTATTCGAAACCATGTACAGCGTTGATACCCATCATCGCTTTAGCGAGATCCGCATGTAATTTGTCAAATACAGGCTCACCTAGTCCTACAGGTACATGACGAATAATGGCGGAAATACGTCCACCTACTGTATCACCGTCTTTCCGTACACCGTCGATAAAGGCGATCATTTCATTGGCAGTAGCCGGATCAGCGCAACGCGCAATATTATGTTCACGTGTTTCAAGTAGTGTATTTAAATTTGATGAATCAACGTTTGGTGCTTCGATATTTCCCACACCAGAGACATGGGCAAAAATCTCGATACCGTATTGCTTTAAAAAGAGTTTAGCAACAGCTCCAGCAGCTACGCGAGCAGCAGTTTCCCTTGCAGACGATCGTCCACCACCACGGTAATCACGGATACCGTATTTCATTTGGTATGTGTAATCGGCATGAGATGGGCGGTATTTATCGCTGATATGAGAATAGTCTTTAGAGCGTTGATCCTCGTTGGGAATTAAAATGGCAATAGGTGTTCCGGTAGATTTTCCTTCGAAAACTCCGGAAAGAATTTGAGCTGTATCACTTTCTTTACGCTGTGTTGTAATTTTAGATTGCCCCGGTCGCCGCTTATCTAATTCTGATTGAATAAAAGCTTCATCGATTTCTATATTTGAGGGGCATCCATCTAAAATGACACCTATAGCCTTGCCATGCGATTCGCCAAAGGTGCTGATTTTGAATATGTCTCCAAATGTATTTCCTGCCATTTTTCTGCTGTTTTAGTATTACGATGTGCGATATGCGTATTGCGTAATTATTTAATTAAAAAACCAAGCTGTTGCAAGTGTTCCCAATATGCTGGATATGACTTTTCAACCACTTGAGGTTCTTCGATATGAACATTGTTAAAAATTAATGCTAAAGGTGCGAAGGCCATAGCCATGCGATGATCTTCGTAAGTAGCAACACTAATATGTTCAGGTTCGAATACCTGACTACTATCTAAATGGTAAACTGCATTATCTTCGCTTAGGACCGCTCCAAATTTGGCTATTTCATTTTTTAGTGCCGCAATACGATCTGTTTCTTTAATTTTTAATGTTTCCAGGCCGGTAAGAGATACATTTTTCCGCAATGCAGCAGCTACGACCACGACCGTTTGGGCGAGGTCGGGACATTCTTTAAAATCAAATAGCACCTTCTCCGACAATACTGTTGTCTTTTTTAAGAATATACCCTTATCTTCAAATATTGTCTCTACACCGAAATGCTGCATAATGTCTACAATAGCAATATCGCCTTGCAGGCTATTTTTTTTCAATCCCGGTAGACGAACCTCTCCTTCGTGTGACAGAGCCACGATAGCATACCAATAGGAGGCAGCGCTCCAGTCGGGCTCTATATAAAGAGTTGTTTCTTTAGCCCTTTGAGGTAGTATCTGTATGCGTTGATCTGTCCAGCTGTGCTGGATACCTGCATCTGCGAGCATATTGAGTGTCATCGTGACGTAGGGTCGGGAAGTCAGCTCACCGTCGATCTCCAGAGTAAGTCCTTTTTTTAGTGATGCAGCTATCAATAACAGCGAAGAAATATACTGACTACTGATATTACCCTTTATCTTGACCGTGTTTTTATTTTGAAATAGTCTGCCTTCGATATGTAGGGGAGGGAAGCCCGCCTTTTTGGGGTAATGTATGTCCGCACCGATCTCTTTCAGCGCATCTACTAATATACCGATAGGACGCTGCTGCATCCTTTCAGTACCGGTCAGCGTAAAATCTCCAGGCAGCAGGTTAAGGTATGACGTCATAAAGCGCATTGCAGTACCTGCAGGCCCGATGTCGATAACAGCCTTTCCGGTATGGGACTGATTAGCCGTAGCGATAGCACGTGTTAACAATGCCGTGTCGTCGGCTTCCGATATATTGGCAATATGGACCTTTCCCTCACTCAGAGCCTGGATAATCAGGGCACGGTTGCTCTCGGATTTAGAACCTGTGAGCTGCACCGTGCCTTTTATTCGCTGCGTAGGATGGGTAAGCTTAATGCTCGTTTGGCTCATTATGCTATGCCTCCGTTGCTGTTTTTTCGTTCATGACCTCATTTTGCTTACGGATGGATTCATTGTGCAATAGCTCTAAGTACTTCACAGTGAAATCTTCGCCCAAGTTCAATGCTTTAGCCAGTTGAACTCTTTTTTGAACAATTTCGTCCCACCGGGAAACCTGAAGAATGGTGACATTATTATCGCGCTTGTATTCTCCGATTTTCTCGGCTATCTTCATACGGTCACCGATCTGTTTAATGATCTGATCGTCCAGTTTATCGATTTGCTGACGAAGCTCAGCCAATTTATCTTCGAATGCCGGATTGTTTGATTCAGCATGACGGATGGCAAGATTGTCTAACAGGTCTGCCAAAGCTGCAGGTGTAACCTGTTGTTTGGCATCTGTCCATGCTACGGATGGATCAATATGCGATTCGATAATCAAGCCTTGCATATCCATATCCATTGCCTTTTGTGTGATATAAGGAATCAGTTCGCGGTTACCACAGATATGACTGGGATCGTTGATGATCGGTAATTCAGGAGCGATTGTTTTAAGCTGGATTGCCAGATCCCACATAGGTTCATTACGGAATGCTGTTTTCTCGAATGAAGAAAATCCTCTGTGTATTGCGCCTATTTTCTTAATACCTGCACCGTTAATGCGTTCTAATGCACCGATCCATAAAGATAGGTCAGGATTAACAGGGTTTTTTACTAAAACAGGAACGTCTACACCTTGTAAAGCATCAGCTATCTCTTGTACAGTAAAAGGATTCGCCGTAGAACGAGCACCGACCCAAAGTATATCTACACCTGCTGCTAAAGCTTCTTCTACATGTTTTGCAGTTGCAACTTCTGTAGCTGTCAATAGTCCGGTTTCTTCTTTAGCTCTTTTTAACCACTGTAAACCGATACTGCCAATGCCTTCGAATTCCCCTGGACGGGTACGAGGTTTCCATATGCCGGCACGGAGTACGTGAACTTTGCCGGTATTGGCTAATAAATGAGCTGTAGAGACCAATTGTTCTTCAGTCTCTGCACTGCAAGGACCAGCTATGATTAAAGGTTGATCGCCTGTATCTATCCAAGAACTAAGCGGAAGGATTTCTAATGAATGTTTCATATCTTTTTTTACTATAAATTTGTAACTCTGTAACTAATTGTAACCATGTAACCCAATCACACCTTTTCGTTTTTAATATATTCACCCATAATACTGAAGTTGACCGTGTGTTTCAATACTTTACGTATCGCCGCATCGTAATCGGATTGTTTTTTCCATTCTACATCGACATAGAAGTCGTATTCATTCCGCCGACCGACAACAGGCATAGACTGGATCTTACTCAGATTGACATTTTGCTCTGCGAAACATTGTAAGACAGTAGCAAGAGATCCTACTGCATTTCCGGTTTGAAAAGATAATGATGCTTTGTTCGCATTTTTTTGTTCGACCACTTCATTTGAGAGGATCAGGAAGCGAGTTGCATTTTTCTTATGCGTTTCGATACGCTTCTCCAAAACCTGCAAACCGTAGGTCTTTGCGGCATGTTCACTGGCAATAGCTGCTGTTGTGGTGAGTTTTTCCTCCATAATCTTTTGAGCACATCCTGCTGTGTCCATTCCTTCTTTAACCTCCCACTCTGGATATTCGCTCAGGAACTCGTCGCATTGACGGATGGCAATAGGATGAGATTCAACGGTTTTAATGTCGCTTAACTTTACTCCAGGCAGGGCGAGCAGATTTTGCTGAATAATTAAGTGTACTTCACCAATAATGTGAAACCGGTAATCCCGCAGGAGATTATAGTTGGGTAAAATGCTTCCCGCAATAGAATTTTCTATTGCCATTACAACATAATCCGCTTTGCCTTGCTTAAGCATTTCGCACGTCTGTTTGAATGAACTGCATTCAATCGTCTCAATGTCTTCTCCAAAGAATTTGAAAGCTGCTTCCTCATGAAAGGAAGCTTTTACACCTTGTATCGCTATTTTTGTGCTCATTGTTTTTTATTCATAAAAAAAGTCCCGAAGATTAATCCGGGACTTTTTGTTTATGTGTTTGTACAAAACCTATCAATCCCGGCTTTTATCCTTAAAATAAAAGAAACCAAAGTAAAAATATGTTGTGTACTTTTTCATGTCTCGAATATTACAATCCAAAAGTAAGTTTAATATTTTATATACACAAAAATATTTTAAAAAATATTGATTTTTATCCTGTTTTTTTGGCCTAAAATGATGACAAAATACTTTATTTTTTTTATCCAAAAATAGGTAATTTTTATTTGATTTTTAATTCATTAAACGTGTTTAAATGATTTAATCAGTGTTTCTATACAAAAAATACATCTGGATTTTATGTTATTTTTGTGTATGTTTTTGTATGATTTTCATAGGCTATTTTATCTGTTTATTTGTTGATTTTCTGGGTAGTTTTGTTCCTGCGATATGGAGTCTTCCTTATTGTATCTGTGTCGTTCCCTGTTGCGTTTGTGTCGTCCCCTGTTGTGTTTGTATCGAAAATTAGTAAATTTGCGTGTCTTTGTAATTATCATATTACCATGTCAAAGAAAATAGCACGTGTCAGTTTTTCCAAAATTAGAGATAAGGAGTTGCAGATCGTTGCAGAGACTATACTCGCTGCTATGACTGATAACAGCAATTTCCCATCACCTGTTCCCTCGTTAACGGAGTTAAAAACCCTACTGGATGATTATTCTGCCAAACTGGCTGTTGCCTATAAGCCAGGTTCCCGCGAGGACAAGGCGCTAAAGCGCGAAAGTCGTAAACCGTTGGAATACTGTCTTCAACAGCTGGCATATTATGTCAATTCGGTGGCTCAAGGTCAGGCTTCTGTCGTGGCCAGTTCGGGTATGCGCATCCAGAAGGAACCTGAAACGTTGACTATACCGGAGGTCGTGGAAAATATACGTATTACCGATGGACCGCAGTCGGGGCAGATTAAATTAGCCTTTGACAGGCAGCCAAACGCACGTGTGTATGAATACCGCTATCGAAAAGTAAATTCGGATGATGAGCCTTGGAGCGACCGTGTGATGATAACCTCTTCGCGCAATAATATTATTGCGGGCCTGGAAAGCGGGCAGATGTATGAATTTCAGGTACGTGCTGTCAATTCGAAAGGTCCTGGCGACTGGAGCGGAAGTGTTCGGAGAATAGTCAGGTAATAGTATGCTATATCTATTATTGAGTATCTGTTGCAGTGTTATTGTTTCTATTATCATCAAGATAGGGCGGGCTAAAGGTATCAATACGCAACAATTGGTGCTCTGGAATTATCCCACTTCCGTATTGCTATCCTGGATGTTGCTGCAACTGGATTTTTCGTCTTTGCGGCTCGATCAATTACCTTTTCACTTTTATATCCCGTTGGCTGTGTTACTGCCTACAATGTTTATTTTCATTGCTTTGGCTATAGACCATAGTGGTATTGTCAAAACTGATATTGCCCAGCGGCTTTCGTTGATTATACCCCTTGCGGCTTCATTTCTTCTATTTGGCGAAAATCTGGCTGATAAAAGTCTGGCAGGTATTTCGGTAGGATTAATTGCTGTTGCTTTTTCCGTGAGTTGGCAATCGACTTCTCTATCTTCACACAAAAAAGCCTTATTTTATCCCTTGATCGTGTTTCTTGGGATGGGAGGGATAGATATTCTTTTCAAGCAGGTGACACAGTACAGCAGCGAGGTGTATTTTGTTTCCTTATTTATTGTCTTTGCCCTTGCCATGCTGGTAGCATTTGGTATTTTGCTATATAAGCTTTATGTTAAGCACGAAATGTTGGATAAGCGAGCTATAGTATGGGGGCTGGGAATGGGTCTTTTCAATTTTGCGAATATCTTTTTGTACATGAAGGCGCATCGCTTGCTGAAAGACAATCCTTCGGTGGTCTTTACGACTATGGATGTAGGTGGGATTATCTTAGGGGGTATTGTCGGTATAGTCTTTTTTAAGGAGAAACTGAGTTTGTTGAATAAAATCGGATTGGTGCTGGCTATATTTTCAGTATTATTGATTTATTATCTGTGAGTTTATTTGAGGATACATACCTAACGGTAGAGGAGCCTTCGGAAGGTGTATTTCGGGATAAAGGAAGTAAGTTTATCGCTTATGCTTATCCTTTTAGCCGCGAGGATCAGTTGAAAGATATTATGGTATCTTTAAAGGCGCAGCATCCGAAGGCCAGACATCATTGTTGGGCATACAGACTGACCACGGATCGCTCGGTGTTTCGGATCAACGACGATGGTGAACCTTCAGGGACGGCTGGGAGACCTATATTGAATATATTGTTGTCTAAAAATGTGACTAATATCCTGGTTGTTGTGGTACGTTATTTTGGTGGTACTCTTCTAGGTGTTCCCGGCCTTATTCACGCCTATAAAGAGGCTACATTAGCAGCGTTGCAAAATGTCGAATTTATAGAGAAGACAGTAGATGATATCTATAGGATACAATTTAACTATGTATGTATGAATGACGTCATGCGGATAATCAAAGAGGAAAATTTATCTATCGTCGACCAACAATTTGATAATAGTTGTGTTATTCATCTAGCGATAAGAAAGCAATATGTAGATGCTATATTGACCAAGTTTAAACAGATTGAAAACATCGATATTCATTATTTGTATACATTATGATTGCAGATTCAGAATTGATTTTGAATACGGATGGCAGCATTTACCATCTGAATCTTAAGCCTGGAGATTTGTCAGACACGGTAATCCTTGTAGGAGATCCGGATAGGTTGGATACCGTGTCACGTTATCTTGACAGGGTAGAGATTAAAAAAGGAAAAAAAGATTTTATCACGCATACAGGTATGTTTGGTGATAAACGAATTTCAGTCATATCGTCGGGAATAGGTACTGACAATATCGATATCGTACTCAACGAACTGGATGCCTTGGTCAATATTGATTTCGATACAAAGAATTTAAAAGCCGATCTTACTTCTCTAAATATTATACGTATCGGAACTTCAGGATCCATCCAGGGAAATATTTCCATAGGTACAATTCTAGCGAGTGAATATGCTATTGGCTTTGATGCCTTAATGCAATATTATATTAAACCTTATACGGATGAGGAAAGAGAGATTCAGGAAGCTATCCGGAAACAGCTACCCCGGTTGAATTTTCAGCCTTATGTGGGGATGGCAAGTCCTAAATTGTTAAAGCAGCTTGCTCAAAATCTTCCTAAAGGTATCACAATGACTGTCCCCGGCTTTTATGGACCTCAGGGACGTAATATCCGATCGACAAACGTATATCCTGATCTTATCCAGCAGGCTATGCAATTTTCCTTAGGTGGAAAGAAGATTACACATCTTGAGATGGAGACAGCAGGTATCTACGCCCTGGCAAATATGTTTGGGCACCAAGCTCTTTCTATCAATGCCATACTCGCAAGCCGGGTAAGTGATCAATATAGCGAAGAGCCATCCGAGATCATTGATGATATGATCCGGTACGTGTTGAATAGCTTGTAATACGCCGCCGCATTATGTGGTCGTGCTTTCGATCTTGTATCCTGCCTTTTGTACGGTTTTTATAATTTCTTGTTCGGTGATACCTTCTGATTTTACCGTAAGTATTTTATCCGGGGTAGCAGTATCTACCTCCCAGTGCTTTATTCCGGCTACAGTATCTAAATGAGGTTTTACTGTCGCTATACATCCCCCACAGTTAATGTTGGTTCTGAATTTAAAAGTTTGATTATTATTTTCCATCTTGTCTTAATTTATTTTATGTTTTTCCACTTTAAACGTAGACTGTTACTAACTACACTCACGCTACTCAATGCCATTGCTGCTCCGGCAATCATGGGGTTCAGTAAGAAACCATTGATAGGATAGAGGATGCCAGCTGCGATCGGGATACCGATAAGGTTATAGATAAAGGCCCAAAACAGGTTTTGCTTAATGGTAGCTACTGTCTGCCGCGATAGCCGGATAGCCTGTGGTATTTTTGTCAGATCGGATGATATAATTGTCATTTTGGCTACGTCCATAGCAATATCACTTCCTTTACCCATCGCTATACTGACATCTGCAGTTGCCAGGGCTGTACTATCATTGATGCCATCGCCTACCATCGCGACAACCTTGCCTTGTTGCTGCAGTTCTTTTACGAAATCTGCTTTTTGCTGTGGCAGCACCTCTGCTTTATAATGACCAATCCCGGTTTCTTGAGCGATGGCTTTGGCTGTGGCCTCATTATCGCCGGTAAGCATGTACAGCTCGATACCCATTTCCTGTATCTGTCTGATGGCTTCGACAGAATTTTCTTTTATTTGATCCGAGATAGCGATTACCGCCAACGCCGTCGTGCTATTGGCGAACCATATTACTGTTTTGGATTGCTCTCCCCATTCTGCGGCTTGCTTCAGCATATTGTCAGTCATCAAAATGTTGTATTCTTCCAATAACTTTCCATTTCCTACAAAAAAGGTTTCATCATTGTAAATACCTTTTGCACCCTTTCCTGTAATGCTTTCAAATGTTTTTATAGCAATTGTCTCCAAGCCGTCCAAATGCTTGACTACGGCTTCTGCCAAAGGATGTTCGGATTGCCTTTCAATGCTTAACAGAATACGCTGGGCGATGTCGTCGTCGTTGTACCATAATATACCGGCAACCTGAGGTTTCCCTTGTGTAATGGTGCCTGTTTTGTCTAATACAACAGCGGTTATTTTT
The DNA here is from genome assembly GCA_040392845.1 of Sphingobacterium sp. Lineage (GTDB taxonomy): Bacteria > Bacteroidota > Bacteroidia > Sphingobacteriales > Sphingobacteriaceae > Sphingobacterium. The sequence goes on from JBEBVG010000001.1 coordinate 39,296, forward strand.
TTCGACAGCTCCAAGCTTTCAGCGTCTTTAATCAGAATGCCGTTTTCGGCACCTTTACCAACACCTACCATAATCGCGGTCGGTGTTGCCAGTCCCAGTGCACAGGGGCAAGCGATGATTAAGACAGTAATAGCTGCCAGAAGTCCTTGCACCATGCTATTCTCACCTCCAAAAAGTAACCATACTATAGCTGTGAATAATGCTATTCCCATTACTACAGGGACAAAAATGCCTGCAATTTTATCTACCAGCTTTTGTACTGGCGCTTTGCTACCCTGTGCATCCTGTACCATTTTGATGATCTGGGCAAGCATCGTTTCCTTACCGACTTTTAAAGCCTTGAACCGAAAGCTTCCCTTTTGGTTGATTGTGCCGGCAAAGACCTTTTCATGTTCCTGTTTTAGTACCGGCACAGGTTCGCCGGTCAGCATACTTTCGTCTACATAAGAGTTCCCTATTGTTACGATGCCATCCACAGCGATTTTTTCACCGGGCTTTACAAGAATAACATTTCCTACAGCTACCTCTTCAATAGCTATTTGTTTTTCTGTCCCGTCTGCCTCTATGGTAGTTACTGTTTTGGGTTGCAAACCTATTAACTTTTTGATGGCAGAAGAGGTATTACCTTTCGCTTTTTCCTCCAACAATCTTCCCAAAAGAATAAAGGCAATGATGACCGCTGCTGCTTCGAAATAAACATGAGACTCTAATCCTCGTCGTTGCCAAAAATCGGCAAACAGCATGTTGAATATGCTAAATATATAGGCGATACCGGTACTCAGGGCAACCAATGTATCCATATTGGCAGAGCGGTGTTTTGCTTGCCTCCAGGCATTGCGATAAAAATCTCTGCCCAGCCATAAAACGACAGGTGTGGCAAATATTCCCATTATCGCATTACCATAGGGCATCTCCATGAAAAACATACCTATTACGACTACGGGCAATGATAATAGTATCGCCCAGATAGTCTTACTTTTTAGGGAACGGAATTTCCTGTCATGTAGAACTTCAAGTGTTTCCTGTTGCGTGGACTCCTCTTCAATGAGCAAATCGTAACCTACAGATTGTACAGCCTTTTGTAAAGCCAATAGGTTGGTCTTCCCCGGTAGGTATTCAACGGATAATGTCGCTGTGGCAAAATTAACAGATGCATCCACAACACCATCTATAGATTTTACTGTACTTTCGGCGCTGACAGCACAAGAAGCGCAGCTCATATTTAATACGGGTAACGATTGCTTAACCGTTTGTCTATCAATTCCTGCCATATTGTAATGTTTTTACAATACAAAGTTGACAATTATTAATTAGGAACTCTTATGTAATTCTGGAATAGATTTGTAAGATTTACACCTCATCCAGAGGTTTTCGTTTATTTGCTTTGATTTTTTTGAAGTGGCTGGGCGTGAGACCTGTTACTTTTTTAAATTGGTTGCTCAGGTAAGCCACACTCGAATAATTTAGGTTAAAAGCAATTTCACTTAAAGTCAATTCATCGTATACCAATAGTTCTTTTACTTTTTCAACTCGCTGTGCTATAAAGTATTTTTCAATGGTTGTACCTTCTACTTCGGAAAATAAGTTAGATAGATAACCGTAATCATGATTCAGCTTGTCACTCAAAATATCAGACAGATTATTTTTTGTTTCATTCTGTTGATGATGAACGAGCGTAATGATACTATTTTTTATCCTTTCGATGATCTGACTTTTTTTGTCGTCAATGAGTTCAAATCCCAATGCTACGAGTGAATCTTCCAGATCTCTTTTTTCGTCATCAGACAATTCATTAGGTAATATGACTTCTCCCAGGCGGATCTTTTCCACCTCTAAATTCCGATCATCGAATATATTTTGTATAGCCATAATACAACGACTGCATACCATATTCTTTATAAACAATGTAGCCATATCCGGATAGTTATGTTTAACAAAAATACGTATTAGTAAGGAGAAAGGCCCTTTCTTGCCGAGTCAAATCGAAGTAATAAAAACAGTAGAATCGTAAAGCTCCATAATGACGAACCTCCATAGCTAATAAAAGGTAGCGGTATTCCGATGACCGGGACAATACCAATGGTCATTCCGATATTGATGAAGAAATGAAAAAAGAGGATGGAGGCAACACCATAAGCATATATCCGTGCGAATACTGTTCGCTGTCGCTCGGCGATATTGACGATACGTATGAGTAGGATTAAGTACAATAAGATAAGGATAACAGAACCCACAAAGCCCCATTCTTCACCAATTGTACAAAAGATAAAATCCGTACTCTGCTCAGGTACAAAGTTATACTTGGTCTGAGTCCCTTGCAGATAACCTTTTCCCAGTAATTTTCCTGATCCTATAGCTATTTTAGATTGATTTAAATTGTATCCCTGGCCTCTTGGATCATCCATTTTACCGAGTATGATATCAATACGGTTGCGTTGATGGGGTTGCAGTATTTTTTCATAGGCAAAATCAACGCATAAAATATACACGACAGAGACTATATAGAGAAAAATAATGCGTAGGATATTCTTCCGTTTTCGTCGCATAAGATAAGCAGCAGCTATGCAGAGTAATGTTATTCCTACAATGAGTAGCCACTGATTAGGGATGAGTAGCGCGAGAATGAATAAAAGGATCGCCAATGCAATGAATATTAAAACAGAACTGCTTACATAACCTTCCCGATAGAAAACGAATATCAAAGAGAAAAAAGCCAGCGCGGAACCCGTATCAGGTTGTAACATGACCAGGAAAACAGGTAGAAGTATAATGCAACACCCTACCATCAAGGTTGTAGGATTTGGTGTTTTACTGGATTGGGTATTGAGATAATAGGCCAATAATAAACATGTGGCGAGCTTACCAAATTCGGAGGGTTGCAGTCGGAAGCTGCCGAGGGATATCCATGCCTGGTTGCCACCCACATTGCGTCCGATAATCAAGACAGCGATCAATAATAGTATAACCAGGATATAGAAAAAAGGAGTAGTGGAAATAAAAAAACGTTGATCGATTATGAGAATGGAAAAACCGATAATAATAGCGGTAAAGATGTAGAGGGACTGCTTTCCATAGTTGGTCTCCATATTGAATAAGCCGGTATATGCCGGGTCATAAACAGCCGCCCGGATATTGAACCAACCTATCACACACAGTATAAACCAGAGACAAACGGTGATCCAGTCCAGGCTTCCTAAAAAATTGCTGTGTCTCATTCTACTCATAATGACGTTCTATCTTCGTTTTTCTGTATTGTTTTTGGCAGTAAGTTGGCATTATAAATACGATCTTGTATATACTTTGGTAGGGAAATAGTATCATTGATATATTTTTCAACTAACATACTGGCTATTGGGGCAGCCCATACGCCGCCATACCCTGCATTCTCTACGAATACGGCAATAGCGATCTTGGGATTAACCCGGGGAGCAAAGGCAAAGAAGACGGCATGGTTGTCGCCGTGTGGATTTTGGACAGTTCCGGTCTTTCCACACATCTCGATATCTTTTATTTTCGAACCTGCAGCCGTCCCACCTGAAACCGCCCTGCTCATGCCTTCAATAACCGGTTCATAATGCTTTTCGTCTACTCCAGCCCAAATTTTTTCTGTAAATTCTTCTTTTACGATTTGTTGTTCACCAATACCTTTGATGAGATGGGGGCGGTAATAAAAACCTCTGTTGGCAACTATTGCCATGATATTAGCCATCTGTAACGGCGTTATTCCAAGTTGGCCTTGTCCGATAGAGAGTGATATCGTATAGCTGGAACCCCACTTTTCGTTTCCATAATGTTTGGTGTGATAGCTGGCGTCTGGAACAAAACCTCCCTTTTCGCCAGGTAAATCGATACCAAGAGCGTGTCCCAAGCCAAATTTTGTCAACCCTTCACGCCATAATTCATAAGCTTTAGGACCAGACATTCCTCTTGAATCGATCATTCTTGCATAGACATATCCATAATAGGTGTTACAGGACCGTTGAATAGACTTGACCAGGTCTGTCGGGCCATCAACATGGGTACAGCGCATAAAGGCTCTTCCTCCGCCATAACGATAACCACCGGGACAATTGAATATCGTGTGGGGTGTGATGATACCTGCTTGCTGGGCGGTCAATGCAGATACGACCTTGAAAACTGATCCAGGAGGGTATGAAGCTTGGATAGGGCGGATAAATAAGGGTTTTGTAGGGTCGTGCAGTAGCTTCATGTAATTGTTTCCGCGCTCTTTACCTACCATAAGATTGGGATCGTATGTGGGGCTACTCACGAAAGTAAGAATTTCACCTGTAGATGGCTCTATTGCAACAACAGATCCCATTTTATTCTTCATCAATTTTTCAGCAAGAAATTGCAAATCTTTATCCAGCGACGATACAAGTCCCTCGCCAGATACAGCCAAAGTGTCGTATTTACCATCCATAAAAATTCCTTTAGGACGGTTAAGGGCATCTACCATTAAGTTTTTAATACCCCGGTGTCCACGTAATAATTCCTCATAGGATCGTTCGATGCCACTAGCTCCAATGTAATCGCCGGGGCGATAGAAACCGCTGGATCTTTCTATATCTTTATCGTTGACTTCCTGGATATATCCTAGAAAATGGGCTGCCATGCTGTCCGGATAATTACGGACTGTCCGATTTTGCACATAAAAGCCTTTGAACTTGTATTGATGTTCCTGAAATTTGGCATAAGTTTCTGAAGAAACCATTTTCTCAAAAGGGGAGCTTCTATAAGGAGAATGAGCACGTGCTTTTTCCATCCTCTCCTGAAAGCCTGCTTTATCGATATCCAACAGCTGACATAAAAGGACAGTATCCAAATCCTTAACCTCTCGTGGCGTAACTAAGATGTCATAAACAGGTTCATTTTGAACCAGGATTTTGCCATTACGATCGAGTATAACGCCCCGTGCCGGGAATACAGCTATCTTTCGTACGACATTATTATTGGCAGATAGGAGGTAGGAGTCATCTATAATCTGCAGGTAAAACAAACGTGCAACAATGACGATAGCGATGGTAATAAAAATACCCAGAATAACATATTTTCGTTCAAAAAAGCTATTACTCATCCTCTCAGCTAATTTATAAGACGTGATTTCCGTCGATATGTGATTATACTTATGATAAAAATTAAGATAATGGTGAAGATACAGCTCAAAATTGCACAGAACAAGGTATGTGTGAAATTTTTAAAGGAAAATACTTCTACCATAAACAGAACAATGTGGTGGATTAGGGTGCCAAGTACCACGTAGGTTGCGAACCACTTAAAGCCCATATTCCCCCAAGATGGCGTGCCGGATGATTCCTGTGCATCTATATCGAGTGTGATGCGATGAAAAAATATACGGAACCATGCTAACGTAACACAGGCCGTAGCATGTACACCTATGCTATCGTAAAAGGCATCGACAGTGAGCCCTGTGATAAAGGCAAATACGAATAACATGAAATTTGGTGTACCAATGGGGAGAAGTAAGAGGAACAATATATAAGGTAGCGGGCTAGCTAAATTATAATAGCCTATATTTTTAAATAACCCTACCTGTATTAAAATAAGGATTAGAAAGCGTAAGGAATTAGAAATTAGATTATTGTTCATTTTCTTTATTCAATGCTTCTAGTGAAACCTTCTCTTTAGCTAATTTATCTTTTACGATATACACATGGTGCAGTTTTGCAAAATCGGTTGTCAATAATATCCTGATATCTTTGAAACTTTCTCCCGAAGTTACTTCCGGTTCGACTACATGTCCGACTTTAATCCCTTTTGGAAAAAGAGTAGAATACCCGGAAGTAAAGATAGGTTGTCCGACATGTATTTTCACATGATTAGGGATATCTCTGACCATAGCAAACCGTGAATCGGTATTGCTGCCCCACACCAACGAACCGAAGGCATCGCTTATACTATCCAGACTCACCGAAATCCGGATATCCGGATGTAGTAACGATCGTACTGTGCTGAAATTTTCGGATACATGTTGTACGATACCGACGACACCATTGGATGCGATCACGCCCATATTGGGGTATATGCTATCCCGGCTTCCTTTATTCAGCGTGATATAGTTGCTACGTTGGTGTATACTGTTATTGACCACGGTAGCTACTGTGAAAGTATATCGGTCTTTTTCGATACTATCGACCAAATGTATATTGCGGTTTGTGTCAGCGGTCATAAAGTTTTGTAATTGCCTTCTCAGGCTGGCATTTTCTTCCAATAGCTCTTCATTGTCGCCGGCTAAGGCTAAATAGGCTTTCCATGAATTAATTTTCTCAAAATAGGAACCTACTATCACATTAGATGAATTGATAAAGGATGCACGCTGGAAATTATTGTTGCGGATGACTAAGGCAATAGAAAATATGAAAAACAGGATGAACAAAAAGAAGGCATTGTATCTGACCAGGAAAAGCCAAAGGTTTCTCATATTAAAAAAATATGTCGTTTATCTTCAATAAGTACGCGATATAGAAAGCTGAACTTTGCTATACCGCGCACCTTTATTTTCTTTAGAAGCTCAGCCGCTTATTGCATCAGGAACTTAAATCTTCCGATATTTTTAAGTGCAATGCCTGTTCCTCTAACTACTGCCCGTAGGGGATCCTCCGCAACATGTACAGGAAGTTTTGTTTTTGCCTGAATACGTTTGTCTAACCCACGCAGCAAAGCGCCACCACCTGTGAGGTAAATACCTGTTTGGTAAATATCTGCTGATAGTTCGGGAGGTGTTATCTCTAAAGCTTTTAGTATAGCCTCTTCAATTTTGGAAATAGACTTATCCAGACAATGAGCGATTTCAGTGTAAGAGACGGTAATTTGTTTTGGAATACCTGTCATGAGGTCTCTTCCTTGCACCGCAAAATCTTCTGGCGGATCTTGTAACTCAGGCAAAGCTGCACCAACTTCTATTTTTATTTTTTCGGCAGTACGGTCACCGATCATGATATTATGCTGGCGACGAATATACTGAACGATATCCGAATCAAAGTTGTCTCCAGCCACGCGGATAGATTGATCGCATACGATCCCAGACAATGCAATGACGGCGATCTCTGTCGTACCTCCGCCGATATCGATGATCATATTTCCTACGGGCTCTTCAACATCTATACCGATTCCCACAGCAGCTGCCATAGGTTCGTGAATAAGATAGACTTCTTTTGCTCCAGCTCTTTCTGCAGAATCACGAACTGCGCGTTTTTCTACTTCCGTGATACCAGATGGTATACATACAACCATCCTCAATGATGGAAAAAACCAGGACTTTCCGCCATTTACTAATCTTACCATTCCACGGATAAGATGTTCGGCCGCTGTAAAGTCTGCGATGACACCGTCGCGTAGTGGGCGCACGGTCTTTATATTATCGTGTGTCTTACCTTCCATTTGCATAGCCTGCCGGCCAATAGCAATGACTTTATTGGTCGTGCGGTCGAACGCAACGATGGATGGCTCATCGACAACTACTTTATCGTTATGAATTATTAAGGTATTTGCAGTACCTAAGTCTATTGCAATTTCTTTCGTAAACCAATTAAATAACCCCATTTGGTGTGTCCTTGTCTTAGATGTATATTTTATTGCAAACCTAATGAAAAAAAATCGTTTATGACAAGGTATCTACACAAAAAAACAAGGAAATAAGAGAGCAATCCAATATAGACGGAACATGTAAAAATATAGTTAATTATATGTCGTCGTATTGAAAAAATCAGTATAATATTGCATTTTTATCGGATGGATTATTCGAGAAGAGCTTTTATCAAATCTAGTAGTGTACTATTGGGTAGCGTACCCTTATTTTCTATGCAAAGTGGATCCGTAAAAGATAAAACAATTCGTGTAGGATTGGTTGGATGTGGAGGGCGGGGTAATGGTGCTGCGGTTCAGGCTTTAGCAGCAGATCCTCATGTGAAAATAATGGCATTGGGAGATATATTTCCCGATCAGCTGGCACGGAGCTTAGACCTGTTAAGTAGAAAAGATGCTGAGCGGGTGGATGTGCCTGAAAAACGCCAGTTTATAGGTTTTGACTCCTATAAGAGAGTTATCGATTCGGGAATAGATGTAGTCTTGCTCTGTAGTCCCCCAAATTTTCGGCCGGAGCATTTGGAGTATGCCATTCGGGCGGGGAAGCATGTATTTTGTGAGAAACCTGTAGCAGTAGATATACCGGGGTTGAAAAAAGTGATGGATAGTATAGCTATATCTAAAACCAAAGCTATTAATTTGGTGTCTGGTTTTTGCTTTCGCTACTCTATGCCCAACCGCGAAATTGTATCCCGTATACATCAGGGAAATATCGGTGCGGTTAAATCCATTACCACTTTTCGTTATGGCGGTGAGCTGACTTATAAAGAGCGGGAGGAGAGCTGGTCCGAGATGGCTTACCAACTGAAGAATTGGTATTATTTTCAGCGGTATGCTTCCGATATGATTGTAGAACAATCTATTCACTCGGTAGATTATATGAATTGGATCATGGGAAATAAGCTTCCCCTTTCTGTAAGTGCGAGTGGTGGAAGACAGTCCAGAGCCTGGGATGGAGTAGGTAATACATTTGATCATTTTGCAGTTGAATTTGATTATGGACAGGGAATAAAAGGAACACATTTTTGTCGGCAACAAAGTGGTACAGAACCTCGAAATTCGGTAGAAGTAGTAGGTACGGAAGGATATGCTGAGGTTAATATTATGCGGAATTACGATATCAAAGGAACGGCGTCCTATAGCTATAATGATCGGATAAATAATATGTATCAAACGCAACATGATGAGTTATTCGCGGCCATCCGGGATCGGCATATTGTAAATGACGGTGATTTTATGATCAATTCAACCTTATTGGCGATATGGGCAAAGTTGTCTGCCTACTCGGGAAGAAAGTTGACTTTAGATCAGGTCTTAAACTCCACCGAGGTGCTCGGGCCGCCGTCGGATAGTTACCACTGGGGCATGGAGCCCGATATACTGCCTATAGCAAAACCGGGATTGACTTCTTTAATATAATTTAAGCATAATTTAGATAATGACTAAAATTAAGATTTTAGTGGTTGGTTGCGGCAATATGGGAGCTTCTCATGCCTATGCTTACCATCATATAAATGATTTCGAAATAGTTGGACTCGTATCCAGAGGGGCAAGTAAGCGGGTACTTCAGGAAGAGCTTGGATCAGATTATCCCTTGTTTGATAATTATGAAGAGGCATTGAAGCAAACTCGTCCTCACGCAGTATGTATTTCCACTTATCCAGACACACATGAACAGTATGCCATTATGGCGATGGAGCATGGAGCACATGTATTTATCGAAAAACCTTTGGCCGATACTATTGCTGGAGCACGTCGGGTTGTGGAAGTGGCTATGAAAACGAATAAGAAGCTTGTGGTGGGGTATATTCTCCGGCATCATCCTTCCTGGGTCCGCTTCATTGAAGAAGGACGAAAACTAGGACAGCCTTTGGTGTTCAGGATGAATCTGAACCAGCAAAGCCAAGGCTACATGTGGGACGTTCATCGAAGTTTGATGAAAAGTTGCAGTCCCATTGTCGACTGTGGTGTGCACTATATCGATGTGATGTGCCAGATGACTGATGCTAAACCGATAAGTGTTTCGGCTATAGGCGCCCGGCTTACAGATGATATTCCACGTGATAACTATAACTACGGTCAATTACAGATACGATTTGACGACGGAAGCGTTGGCTGGTATGAGGCCGGGTGGGGCCCGATGGTTAGTGAGACGGCTTTTTTTATTAAGGATGTATTTGGTCCCCGAGGTTCGGTTTCGATTGTAGCAAGAGAAGCGTCAAAGCCTGGCCAGTCCGATTCGGTAGAAGCACATACACGCACGGAAGCAATACGTGTACATCACGCAGATATAGATGCTGACAACCGGTTTACGAAGCCTGATGAATGGATCGACCTCCTGGATGAACCCGATCATCATGAGTTGTGCAAAAGAGAACAGCTTTTCTTCTTACAGGCCATCCGGCAGAATGTGGATTTAACGAAATCTATGCAAGATGCTTTGAACAGTTTAGAGATAGCTCTTGCTTGTGATACTGCGGTTAAAACGGGAGATATAGTTAGGTTAAGAAATGATGTATGATAAAAAGATCCTGAAGCGGGAGCTCCAGGATCTTTTACCAAACCAATTATTAACCTAAATTATGAAATTACCTTTATAACGTCGGTCTGATAGGAAATCGTACAATAGAAGTGTCTTTTTAACACTTTTTAACAATACCTGGTGAGCAATCTACATTTTTTCCGATTTTATTACCGTCGAAACAAGATCGTTTTCGTTTATCGGTTTTGCGATCCGCCCATCGAATACATATTTTCTACTTCTATCTTCCAAAAGCATAGGCTCGGCTGTACAAGCAAAGACTTTAGTCGAAGATAAGGTTGCATCTGATTTGACGCGGGATAGAATTTCCCATCCATCCATTCCTGGCATAATAAGATCAGTAATGACAATATCTGTTTTATGGTCTTGAATAAACTCCCAGGCCTGTTCGCTATTTTGAAAGAAATGAACACCTTCCTTTTTATCCTTAAACATTTGTTGAACAAAAAATAAGCTGATCCTACTGTCGTCAATAATGACGATTTTCAGATTATCGGATAGATCAGCGATAGTATACTCATGGTTAGTTTTATTTCGCACTGTCTTTTTATTTATGGGAAGCTCAAATATAAAGATGGAACCCATCTCGGGTTTACTGATAAAATGAATAGTGCCACCGATCTGTTCACTTAATATTTTGGAAATATATAGGCCAAGACCAAACCCTGTGCTTTTCTTTCCATCCACCATATAATATTTTCTAAAAACCTGGTCTTTTTTTGCGTCACTAATGCCAATTCCCGTATCGACTACTTCTACTACAAGTTTTTCCTTATCGTCTGTCTTGGAAAAATAGGCCTGGATACGTACGGAACCTTTTGGCGTATATTTAATTGCATTTGTAATCAGGTTAGAAATGACCTGTTTTATACGGAAGGCATTGCAATAGATATCTATATTTTGTTCTACCTTATTTTCATATGAATATTCCAATCCTTTTGTTTTCGCTTGATAATGATGTAGGTTGACAGTTTCTTCGATCAACTGGTAAGGCGAGAAATAATCTTGCTTTATTTCTAATGAGCCTGCTTCGAGCTTACTGAGATTCAAGATGTCGTTTATGGTCGTATTGATAACCGAAATGTCATTATCAACGGTTTGGATAATTTCTTTATCTATTGTATTTTCTTTGTTGGACTTTTTTAAGAGGTCGATCAGGCCTTTCAGAGAATTGAGTGGGGTGCGTATTTCGTGACTGATATTGGCTAATACACTTGTTTTTTCTTCAGCTATCTTTGCAGCATATTCTTTCTCTAAAAAAAGCTTTTTCTCAAAGGAGGCTACTTTAGTATAATAATAAATAATAAAAACAATCATCAGGACCATGATGATTAACGCTACAGCGAGCTGTTGGCCGAATTGTGCAAAATTAACACGATATATTGAAAAATCGTGCTCTTCTATCTTTCTGATTTTATCCAATTCCAACTCTTTTAGCCTATCCAGACCCAGTTTAAGATTGTTCAGCAGCGCATAGTTGGATAATACCAATTCGCGCTCCTTGCTTTGCATTTTTAAAAATTTTGCACGTAAGTTTTTTAAATTTTTACCGTGTGACTTTTCGTTAGCGACAATAAAACGCTCGACATTACGGTGGACGATATCTACTTGTTGTGTATTTAGTACTTCATAGGAATGATCGGAAACCAACGTGTCCGTTTTTGGATTGAATATCCGCTTAAAGAGCCCTTGTTTTTCTTTAATTATCGTATCACGTACGAGGTCTTTGTCTGTAGTATCTTGCATGATCTGCCGGATGAGCGAGTCAGCATCCAGGATTGAATAGTTTTTGGAAGACAGTGCCTGAGTCGAACCGACTAGTGTTTCGAGTGAGTCGGAGGCAAATAGAACGAGATTATCGATATCTTTTTTCAAAACAGCAAACTCCAGGGCAAAAGTCCTGTAAGATTCAAGATTTAATCCTCCTTTGGCCAGAGGGTTGTTTTCGATAGGTAACGAAGCGATAGAATCGATCATTTCCTTTATTGCATTTATTTTATCCTTATACGCTTGAAAACTTTCTTTGTCGAAGTCTACCGTGTATAGCCGAAACAAATTTTCGGCCTCACTAAACGTGGAAAATAAGCTATAGGCACTGGATGATCGCGAATATGTTGTCGAATAGGCAGCACTAAGACGGTCTTCAATACGTTTGTATTGAAGGTATTGGTAGGCAAAAACACCAATAAAAAATATAAAACAGAGGATAATGCTTACAATGAGAATTCCTCTTAACTTGAATGTATTTTTTTGTTTTCGATCCACAGTTAATATACAAAGGTTTGGCCCTATCTGAACAAAGATACAGATTCTAAATCATAAAAATAAAGGTATGGAAATGAGCAAAAAATATATCATCTTTGTAGCATGATTATTCAACATGTTAGAATTTTTACGGGAAAGTACTTTTAAGGCCAATGATGTTATTTTCAAGGCTTTAAATATTTTAAAGAAGCATTATTTTTCGGTAGCTGGTCTGTGCTTTTTATTGTTTGTTACCAGTAATTTATCTACCTTCCTGGCAGGATATCTCAGTGATTCGGCGTTGGGCTTTGTTAAGCTTCCATTATTCGTGCTTTTTGTGACGCTATTTTTTGGATTACAGCTGGTTTTGATTAAGCGTGCAATACTATTGGTGCAACGTGTTGAGCATACGCCGTTGAAAAACTATATTCCGACACCAAAGCAGTTTGTTAATTTTCTTTTAGGCTTGATTCTCTATTCTGTTCTTACAGGAGTAGTGTATTTATTTTGTTCTGTATTAGTTTTGCCATTGTTATACCTGGGCGTGCGCATGGAGACGATATCATACGAAATTAACCCTATATTAACGGGATTTGTCATGATGTTGCTCTTGATTCGGATTTCTTTCTTTCCTTTTTTTATTTTAGTCAATAATTTTAATATCTTTCGGGCAGCACGATTAAGTATTGCCTTTACCAAAGGAAATGTAATCAATTTATTGGTTTTGATGTTGGCTTTGGCATCTGCTTATATATTACAGTTGGCGTTTGAATATTTTGAGTATAGCATTCTGGCGACAATATCAAGTGTGTTGAATACGTTTGTCATCATTCCATCCGTTAGCCTGGTACTGGCTATAGCTTATATGGATATGATAAAGGAATATAAGGGAAGTGATGATCCTGAATTGTTTAAAAATATAATTTAAGAAGGGACTTTGGAGAAAAAGAATATAGCTGTTTTAGGTTCGACGGGAAGCGTAGGAAGACAAGCACTAGATGTTGTCCGTGCATTTCCCGACCGATTTGAAATATCAGTTTTAACGGCTAATAATAATGATGAATTGTTGATTGAACAAGCCATTGCATTTAAACCTGAAGTAGTCGTTATATTAAATGAAAGTTTGGCTGCTAAGGTAAAAGACGCATTAGCACCATGGCATATACGTGTTTTGTCGGGCGATGAGGGGTTGGCCGAAGTTGTTGAGCTGGAATCCATAGATATTGTGCTCAATGCGATTGTGGGTTCTGCCGGACTTCGTCCTACCATAAATGCTATTCAGAAACGGAAGGATATTGCTTTGGCAAATAAGGAAACGTTGGTCGTCGCAGGAGAATTGGTGATGGGGCTGGCTCAGGAGTGCGGTGTTCGTGTGCTACCCGTGGATTCGGAACATTCCGCTATCTTCCAATGTTTGACGGGAGAGCCAAATGCTATTGAGAAAATTTACCTGACAGCTTCAGGGGGACCTTTCCGGGGTAAAAGTAAAAAAGACCTGGAGACTGTGACTAAAAAACAAGCACTCAAGCATCCCAACTGGTCTATGGGGGCTAAGATTACTATTGATTCGGCTTCCTTGATGAATAAAGGTCTCGAAGTGATCGAAGCAAAATGGCTTTTCGGCTTACAAGCTGAACAGATTGACGTCATCATCCACCCCCAGTCTGTCATTCATTCCCTTGTTCAATTTCAGGACAGTTCGATGAAAGCACAAATGGGGTTACCCGATATGAAGCTGCCTATACAATATGCATTGACTTATCCCGACCGGTATCCGAACACATTTCCCCGGTTTGATTTTCTCGCTTATGAGACGTTGACATTTGAGCAACCTGACCTGGAGACTTTTCGGAATCTTCGTTTGGCCTATCAGGCATTGCAGGAGGGGGGCAACCGCCCTTGTGTACTCAATGCAGCCAACGAAATTGCAGTAGATGCTTTCTTGAATAATGAGGTGTCATTTTTGGGAATGAGTGACATAATAGAAGAGACATTATGTCAGATAGATAATGCCTATAATTTGGATTTGAGCGACTATATGGCCGTTGATGCAGAAAGCAGATTAGTGGCACGGGATTTAATAAAGAGAATATAAGTATTTTTGATTTTGATTTTTTTAATTTGATATATGGGAACGTTGGTAATGATCGGCCAGGTGATATTGGCTTTGTCTATATTAATTATACTACATGAGTTAGGGCATTTTATAGCTGCACGTATGTTTGGTATAAAGGTGGAGAAATTTTATTTATTCTTTGATGCGTGGGGTGTTAAACTATTCAAGTTTAATTATAAAGGGTGTGAATATGGTATCGGTTGGTTGCCATTAGGAGGATATGTTAAGATAGCCGGTATGGTGGACGAGTCCATGGATATGGAACAGCTTAAGGAGGAACCAAAACCTTGGGAATTCCGCTCGAAACCGGCGTGGCAACGTCTTATTGTTATGTTGGGAGGGATTATCGTAAATGTCATTGTCGGTATTTTTGTCTATTGGATGTTAACTTTTGCCTATGGAGAGCAGGATATTGATAACACTAAACTTGCCAATGGTATTGTCCCCGGTATTATCGGTAAGGAAATCGGTTTGCAGACAGGAGATAAAGTGCTCGCCATCAATGGAAGGCAAGTCGTTAATTATAAGGAGTTGTTTTCTGCAGAAGTGCTCATGGGAGATGCCGTACTTCAAATCGAAAGAGACGGACAATCCCAGGAGGTAACAGTACCTTCCGATATATTAAATAAGGTGGCAGATCATAAGAAAAATGAGTTTGTTGAGCCTCGTTTGAAAATGATGGGCGTGGATTTTATCCAGGGAGGATCTGAAGCGGACAAAATGGGATTGGTCCAAGGGGACAGTATCGTGAATGTGAACGGTACTTCGATTGTGTTTTTTGATCAGTTTAAAGACGTCATAAAGGAGAAGACCAACCAGCCTATTACGCTCCAGGTCATTCGTGGGGGTGAGCAAATTGAATTGGCAGGTAAGGTTTCTGAAGATGGCACTTTAGGTTTTGGCATGAAAGCAGATCCGTCTATTGTGATGGTGACCAGAGAATATGGTTTGGCACAAGCCTTCCCTATAGGTGTTCATAAAGCATTTTCGATCATTACGGATAATATCAAAGGATTTAGTAAAATCTTTAAAGGTGAAGTGCGTGCAGACAAGGCATTGTCAGGTCCTGTAGGTATAGCGAAGATGTTTGGGACTGAAGTGGATTGGTTTCGTTTTTGGAATCTGGTTGGTATGCTTTCTATGGCTTTAGCATTTATGAACCTGTTGCCTATCCCTGCGTTGGATGGCGGACATGTTGTTTTCTTGCTGATCGAAATGGTGCAGGGAAAACCATTGAGTGAGCGTGTGCTGGAACGTGCACAGATGATCGGTTTCTTTATTCTCATTGCATTGATGATATTTACACTCGGCAATGACATCATAAAGTGGTAGGTTCGGTTATTTGTTTCTGAATTTATTATACGAATCTAAAATGTACAATCGCATGTCTTCGGGGGAGGCTGTCTCTGCAAACTGGAGAGTAGGCCTAAACCGTTCCCTGAACAGTGCTATTTCGTCGTCATCAAGCGGTACAACAGAAGCTATTAAGTGATAGCTGAATACCTTATCTATTTTTCTGTTATTTTGTTCTTCCAGCAATACGGTGAGATTACTTCGGGCTGTTTTTGCTTTCCTTCCAAATAATCTGGAAGGTGATATGCGAATACCGCCTTGCTGCTGGCTGACATCTACGGCTTTACCTTCGTTTTGAGCTTTTGTGATTTCCGCAGCCAACCGGCTGTCGGTCAAACGTTTTACAAGAACCTCGTCAATGATAATTGATCTTTCATCCCGGAGCATATAAATGCGTCGGACTCCTTCTTCATAAATGAATGCCGTATCCGTCTGATAACCCGGAATTGAGAACGTTAAATAGTCATTCAGCTGAGCTTTCAGCGAAAAATTGCCCGATCTGTCAGTCGTGACCTCTTCCTGTGTACGTAAATTCTTGACAGAAACATTCCAAAGGGGAGCACTGCTTTCTAACTCATAGACAATGCCCCGAAGCTCTTGAGCAGATGAAGAAGTTTGTCCCATTACACATAACAGGATCATCATGTAGGGAAGAAGTGCTATTAATCTATTTTGCATGCCAAATATTGTTTTCTGGGTTACTATCAGGATATACGTCTCTGGGATCTATCTTTATATCAGTTAACTTCTCTTTTGAATCTAATCGGAATGTCCAGGAAGTATTTCTTTCCCAAACTTCTACCGGGAGCTTTGCGGTGATCCTGTCACCGGACACAGTCGTCGCTTCGACTTCTATGGGCATAGGCAGCTTTCCCCGGTTTTGAACCGTAATAAGAGCACCTTTAGCAGGATCCATATCAACATATCCCACTTCAGTTATTGCCTGGTCCATCTGCCAATTGTATTGGAACAGCCCTCTCCAAAACCAGTTTAGGTTTTCGCCGGTTTCGTTTTCTATTGTTCTGAAGAAATCATAAGGTGTTGGATGTTTGAAGGCCCAATAATGTATATATTTCTTAAATGCTGCGTCGAAACGGTCTTTGCCGATTATTTCGTTGCGCAGAAGGTGTAAGGCATAGGCTGGTTTATAATATAGCAAGGCTCCGATATTTTTTTCACGCATAGTCTGCGGGCTATTCATTACGGGCTCAAGGGATGGATGAAATAACACCTGCGTCATGCTGTTTTGTTTGCCATATTTCAAATGATATTCGCCTTTGTTGAAGACCTCCGTAGAAATGTCGTTAATAAACGTGTTGAAGCCTTCATCCATCCATCCATGCAGACGCTCATTACTACCTACAATCATAGGAAACCAGTTGTGTCCGAATTCATGATCGGTTACGCCCCAGAGATTGCCGGCTTTGGCTTTATAGCCACAGAAGGATATCGCGGGATATTCCATACCGCCCACGTTAGAAGCGACATTAATCGCTACGGGATAAGGATATTCAAACCATTTTTTTGAATAATGTTCGATGGATGCTTTTGTATATTCTGTCGATCGTTCCCATGCATTACCACCACGGGTTTCCTGTGGATAAGCAGATAATGCCAACGCTGTTTTACCAGAAGGCAGGTTTATTTTGGCACCATCAATAATAAAGGCAGGGGAAGAAGCCCAGGCTATATCCCGTGCATTGTTGAGTTTATATTTCCAGGTCAGTGTGGTATTTCCAGATCGGCTATTCTCCTTCACATCTGTTTCGTCACGAATAAGTACAGTTTGGTTGGATGTTTTCGCTTTGTTGTATCGCTCCAATTGGACAGGGGGCCATACTTCCGAAGGATTTAAGAGCTCACCCCCCAATACGACAACATGAGAAGCAGGTGCAGTTATCTCTACCTGGTAATCGCCGTAAGACAGGTAGAATTCACCCGGGCCAGTGTAGGGTAGGGTATTCCAGCCCAGAATATCATCGAATACAGCCACTCTGGGATACCATTGCGCAATACTGTATATCTTTCCATATTGGGTGTTCAATATTCCCGTTCGGTCTGCACCATAAACAGGTATGGAAAATTCAAAATCCATACTGATATCTACCGTTCCCCCGTTAGCCTGGAGCGGTGAAGGTAAATCAATACGCATCCGGGTATCGGCTATCGCGTGTTTTAGCGCATCTGCCGAATGGTTTATTCGTATGTTGGTTAATTTGTACCCTCCTTCAAAAGCATTGTTTGCTTGGCCATATCGACTTTCTTCTAACGGTATTGTTGCCTGGCCGATGGAGCTGGCGTTGAAAAGATTTTGGTCAAGTTGCAACCAGATAAAGTCCAGGTTTTCAGGGCTATTATTTGTATAATGAATTTCTACAGAACCTCGGACCTGATCTTTCTTATCGTCGAGGTTCGCTTTAATGACATAACTAGCTGCATTTTGCCAATACTGCGGTCCTGGTTTGCCGCTTGCCGAACGATAAGGGGTGCCGTCATGGGTATAAAACCCCGGACCAAACGCCTCTGTATAGCTGTAACTACTGTTCTGTGCGGACAGATGAAAACCCGAAAAAAGAGTGAGAGAGATAAATAAAACCAATTTAAAGTGGATACGCGTCATCGTTTCATTACTATTTTAAGAAAGTCGATAAATAAAGTTCTTCGTCAAATCCTACAATAATAGCACCAGAATCAAGTTCGATGACAGGCCGTTTTATCATGCTGTTGTTTTCCGCTAATGCGGCATTGGCGGATGGCGCGTCAATTATCCGTGCCTGTACCTCAGGCGATAGCTTTCGCCATGTTGTTCCTTTCTTGTTGAGCAATGTTTCCCATTCCACATTTTTCTCCCATGTCTGTAGCTTGTCCGATGTTGCCGGCTCCTTTTTGAAATCATGGAAAGTATAATCCAGGTGATGGCCGTCCAGCCAGTTTAATGCCTTTTTTACCGTGTTGCAATTTTTTATTCCGTATACGTGTAGCATATATTTTATCGATTTATCCGTTAAAGTTATTAATATAATTAAAAATAATCGAATTAGAGATATTATATAGATAGTGTATTTTTTACACTATTGTTTTTTCGAACCATAAAAATTTATTACCTTTATAACGTTAAAAGAATTAAAACAAAAATATCACAATGAGCCTAAAAGATTTTAAAGGGGTATTAACAGGAGATCAGGTACAGGAATTATTTGAGATTGCTAAAAAGCATCAGTTTGCTTTGCCTGCTGTAAACATTATAGGAACCAATTCGATCAATGCGGTGATGGAGACAGCTAAGGCTGCAAACTCTCCGGTTATCATCCAGCTTTCTAATGGTGGAGCACAGTTTTATGCGGGTAAATCGTTGAATAACGATGGGCTGAAAGCATGTATTTTAGGTGCTGTATCAGCGGCGCAACATGTACACCTACTTGCTGAGCATTACGGTGTAGCTGTTATTTTACATACGGATCACGCAGCAAAGAAGCTTTTACCTTGGATAGATGGTCTTTTGGATGCTGGAGAGAAATTTTTTGCACAGCACGGTAAGCCATTGTTCTCTTCGCATATGTTGGATCTTTCTGAGGAACCTATTGAGGAGAATATCGAAATTTCCAGTAAATACCTGGCTCGGATGAAACCCCTTGGTATGACTGTTGAAATCGAATTGGGTGTAACTGGTGGAGAAGAAGATGGTGTTGATAATTCAGATGTAGATAGCTCAAAATTATACACACAACCTGAGGAAGTAGCGTATGCTTATGAAGAACTTTCTAAAGTATCGGATAAGTTTACGGTTGCGGCAGCTTTTGGAAATGTACATGGTGTTTACAAACCGGGCAATGTTAAGCTTCAGCCTGTTATTTTGCATAATTCACAGGAGTATATCCGGGAGAAATTTAATCTTTCTGCTGAGAAGCCGGTGAATTTTGTATTCCACGGTGGTTCGGGTTCTTCTCCGGAAGAAATTCGCGAAGCAATTTCATACGGTGCAATTAAAATGAATATCGATACCGATATGCAATGGGCATTTTGGGATGGGGTACGTGGCTATGAAGCAAAAAACCGTGATTATCTGCAGGCACAAATCGGCAATCCAGAGGGAGCTGACGTTCCAAATAAAAAATATTACGACCCTCGCGTATGGTTGCGTAAAGGAGAAGAAGCTTTCGTAGCTCGCTTAAGACAAGCTTTTGAAGAATTGAATGCTATCGACGCAAATAATAAATTGTAAGATAGTAAGCCTTATTTTAGAAACCCTTTTAACAATGTTGAAAGGGTTTTTTTATTTGGAAGGTGTTAAAAAATGAAATCCTGAGACGGGGAGTCCCAGGATTTCTACCAAACCAATTATTAACCTAAATATGAAATTATGAATCTTAATTTCACATACAATTATAACAAATCATATGCCAAAAAAACAGAAAAGAATGTAACATTTGTGTTTTTTAGTACTTTTTCATCGTTTATCGATAATACTCACTTCAAAAGAAATAAAAATATTAAAATAAGCTCCGTTTCCTATGTCGAATATGTCTTTAAAATTTCTTTTTGATCTGTCCATAACTTGGCGTTGTTATATACATAGAGCAAAAAAACAGCAGACATAGACTTTTTTTCATAAATTTGAGCATGCAAAACCCAACCGTAAAAGCCGTTTTTTTCGATATTGACGGCACCCTTTTAAGTTTCCAAACCCATGAAGTGCCTCCTTCCACGGAAGAGGCTATAGCAGAACTCCAGGCCAGGGGGATAAAAGTAATCCTATCTACTGGCCGGTCCATTAATAGTATCGATCACGTGAGATATTTGAATTTTGATGGATATATCACATTCAATGGTGGGTATTGTGTGACAAATGAGGGCAAAATTCTCCTGAAAAAAGCGATGGACCCTAAAGATATCCAGTCAATACTGGATTATGCTAACCGACAGCCATTAAGTTTCTCTTTCATGTCGGAAAAGGAAATTACAATACACGATGTCACCCCCGAGATAGCAGGAATGTACGCACATCTTAACCTGCCTGTTCCCAAGCTGGTCGATATCAATAATGTTGAACTAGATAGTATTTTACAGGCTAATATTTTCTTAGGTCCGGAAGATGAAGAAGAGTTTATGCGAAATGTTATGCCGAATTCGGTAGCATCCCGGTGGACGCCTTTATTTGCGGATGTCAACCCGGCAGGGCAGAGCAAGAGGGTGGGCATCGATATTTTCTGCGACTACTTTGGAGTAGGTATCCATGAAACTATGGCTTTCGGCGACGGTGGAAATGACATCACCATGCTTCAACATGTACAGGTAGGCATTGCTATGGGAAATGCTAACGCAGAAGTTAAAGAAATCGCCGACTTCATTACGGATGATGTTGACAACGACGGCATCTGGAACGCACTCAAGCGTTTTGAGGTTATATAAAAAAAGCGCCATCTTTCCCGAAAGATGGCGCTTTTTTTTCTTCTTATTGTCTTTTATTCGACCACACCTTTGATCGTTAATATCTTTACAGGAGTTTTTGTGTTCGATTTCACCGTGAAAGACTTCGTAAACGGTCCTGTCGCTGACGAAGCATTAAAGGTAACTTTAATGGTACCTTCGCTACCGGGTTTTATCGGTGTCTTTGAATAATCAGCAACTGAACATCCACATGATGGAGCTACTTCTGATAGGATAATAGGAGCATCTCCGACATTCGTAAACTTAAATTCGTATGATGCAGGCTTATTCTGAGGGATTTTACCAAAGTCATGAGTTTCCTTTTCAAATTTAAACTCACCAATCGCACTAGACATTGCTGCTAACGTTATAAAGGCAACTAAAACTGTAGCTATGCTTACTAATTTCTTCATTTTATTTGATTTACGTATTCTATGAATATTATTCAATATATATGCCAAATGTACTTAAAATCTATTGGGATACTATTTTTTTATGGATTTGTTCACAATATTTTTACATTTGGCGCCGGTTTTGAATTAAATAATACCTTCTTTTAATAGATCCTGGATATGGATGATTCCCGTATAGATTCCCTCGTTGATGACCAGGAGTTGAGAGATATTATGTTCACGCATAAGGTGGAGTGCATTCACGGCTAGTTCTGACTCTTCTATTCTTTTAGGTGCTTTAGACATAATATCGCCAGCTGTGAGATTAGAAATCTCTTCATTGTTTTCCAACATTCTCCGGATATCTCCATCCGTGATTATGCCAACTATTTTATCATTTTTCAGGACTGCCGTCGCTCCAAGCCGGAACTTCGTTATCGTGATGATTGTTTGGCGTACTTTATCTTCCGGACTGACATGAGGTCTGCCGTTGGTATCTGAAAGATCGGATACCTTGAGATACAGCTGCTTTCCGAGTGTTCCTCCAGGGTGGTATAGTGCAAAATCCTGATCTGTAAAGTGTCTTGCCGTTTGTAGACATACCGCTAATGCATCTCCCATAGTCAGCTGAGCCGTAGTACTTGTTGTGGGTGCGAGGTTGTTAGGGCAAGCTTCCCGTTCGACGGAAGTATCAAGGATAAAGTCTGCTTGCTGAGCAAGAAAAGATGTCTTATTGCCCACCATGGCTACTAACGTGTTTTTACGTTGTTTGAGAAAAGGTACGAGAACTTTTATCTCCGGCGTATTTCCACTTTTAGACAAGGCAATGATAAGATCCTCCTGCTGGATGATACCCAGGTCGCCATGTATCGCGTCGGCGGCGTGCATAAAGATCGCCGGAGTGCCTGTAGAATTTAGCGTAGCTACAATTTTTTGTGCAATAATGGCACTTTTTCCTATTCCTGTAACAATCACACGTCCTTTTAAATCCAGGATTGATCTGACGACTTCTGCAAAATCGTCTGTCAATTGGTTGACTAATGTCAGAATAGCCTGAGCTTCTAGGTGTAAGACTTCCTCTGCTTCTTTTTTAATGTCCAAATTGCTTTTCACAGAAATTATCCTTATTTTTATTGTATATTACAAAAGTAAGTTTTTTTGCCCGTGAACTGATGGAAATAGAAAAATCTTTGTACGACAACCTTCAGGAGTTTTTTGGATTCGATACATTTAAAGGTGATCAAGAAGCAATTATTACCAATATTTTAAATAAGAAGGATACATTTGTTATTATGCCAACGGGTGGTGGGAAATCTATTTGCTACCAACTTCCGGCATTAATGAGTAATGGTATAGCGATTGTTATTTCTCCATTGATCGCCCTGATGAAAAATCAGGTGGATCAGCTACGGGCGTTTGGGGGTTCGGATAGCATTGCGCATTTTCTCAATTCTTCGTTGACAAAAAGTGAGATTAACCGTGTGAAAACGGATGTAACATCCGGTAAGACAAAGCTTCTTTATGTGGCACCCGAGTCACTTGCCAAAGAAGAGAATTTTCAGTTTTTGAAAAGTATCAATGTTTCTTTTGTTGCTGTAGATGAAGCGCATTGTATTTCAGAATGGGGGCATGATTTCCGTCCTGAATATCGTAAAATAAGACAGGTGATTAATGGTATAGACCCTAATATTCCGATTATTGCACTGACAGCAACGGCTACACCTAAGGTACAGTCTGATATTCGTAAAAACTTACAGATGAATAACGCTACGTTATTCAAGTCTTCTTTTAACCGATCCAATTTGTATTATGAAGTAAGACCGAAGAAGGATGTGGTGAAGGAAATTGTGCGGTTTATTAAGAATCATTCGGGAAAGACAGGGATCATTTACTGCCTTAGTCGAAAAAAGGTGGAGGAGATTGCCGAAGTGTTGAATATCAACGGTATTAAAGCGCTGCCTTATCATGCAGGTTTGGATGCGAAGACACGTGCTGAAACACAGGATAAATTTCTGATGGAGAATGTAGAGGTGATTGTTGCGACGATCGCTTTTGGAATGGGTATTGATAAGCCCGATGTTCGATATGTAATACACCATGATATCCCCAAGTCAATGGAGGGATATTATCAGGAGACCGGCCGGGCAGGTAGAGATGGCGGTGAAGGTATTTGTGTCGCTTTTTATTCGAAAAAGGATATCGAGAAACTCACCAAGTTTATGAAAGACAAGCCTGTGTCCGAAAGAGAAATCGGTACACAGATATTAAAAGAAGTAATTGATTATTCTGAATCATCTGTATGTCGGCGTAAACAGATATTACATTATTTCGGCGAAAAGTTTGATGAGACAGGATGCAATAATATGTGTGATAATTGCCGGGCGGAAAAGACTTATTTCGATGCGGAGCAATCCTTGTTGAGTGTTCTTAATTTTATAAAAAAAGAAGGACAGAAATTTGACGATCATCACATTATAAATGTATTAATCGGGCAGAATAATCAACCTATTTCATCGTACAAACACGATACGCATGCCTTATTCGGTAGCGGGAAGGAACAGGGCGTCAATTATTGGAATTCGTTAATTCGCCAGGCAGAATTGGCAGGCTTTATAAAAAAGGATATCGATCATTATGGCCTGTTACAGCTCACCGAGCCGGGGGAAAAATATTTAAAAAATCCTTATGGCTTAAAATTTATCTTAAACAGGCCTTTGGAAAACGGTGATGATGATGCAGTAGAGGATGCAATGCAAGGGACAGGTGCTTTGGATAATGAATTGCTGAAAATGTTGAAAGATCTGCGGAAAAAAATTGCCAAACAAAAATCGCTGCCTCCTTTCGTTATTTTTCAAGATCCGTCGCTGGAGGAAATGTGTACACATTATCCGATCACCACAGATGAAATGAAGCAGATCCATGGTGTTGGGGCAGGAAAGGCCTTGAAATTTGGAGGGCCATTTATAGCGCTGATCAAGACCTATGTGGAAGATAATAATATCGACCGTCCGCAAGATATGGTGGTCAAATCAACGGCTAACAAGTCTGCTTTGAAAGTTTCTATCATCCAGAATATCGATCGTAAGATCGGTTTAGAGGATATTGCATCTTCCAAGGGTATTACCTATGAGGATTTATTGAAAGAGGTTGAGTCTATTGTTTATTCAGGAACAAAGTTAAATATTGGTTATTTTGTAGACGAAATGATCGACCAGGATAGACAAGATGAAGTTTATGATTATTTTAAATCTGCGGAAGAAGATTCTATCAAGGCCGCTTTAGCCGAGTTAGGGGAAGAAGATTATACCTATGAAGATATCCAATTGATGCGTATTAAATTTATGTCTGAATTGGGCAATTAACGATTAAAATGATTAATACATATTTATCGAAGATAAAAAACGGCTCGTCGGGCCAGTTTTTTTTGATGGCCGGGCCATGTGCAATAGAAGGAGAAGAAATGGCTTTACGTATTGCCGAACGAATAGTAGGTATTACGAGTAAGTTGCAGATACCTTATATTTTTAAAGGGTCCTATAGAAAAGCGAACCGGTCTAAGGCCGATTCGTTTACAGGAATAGGTGACGAGAAGGCACTTAAGATTTTGGAAAAAGTCGGAAGAGAATTTGATATACCTACCGTTACAGATATACACGAAAGTCATGAGGCAGCAATGGCTGCAGCTTATGTGGATGTGTTACAAATTCCTGCATTTTTATGCAGACAGACTGAGTTACTTGTTGCGGCCGCAAATACCGGAAAGGTTGTCAATATCAAAAAAGGTCAGTTTTTGTCTGCTGAATCCATGCGGTTTGCTGTAGACAAAGTTAAAGAAGCTGGTAATGAGAAGGTGATATTAACAGATCGTGGTAACACCTTTGGATACCAGGATTTGGTTGTAGACTTCAGGGGAATCCCTGTCATGCGCTCATTTGCCGTACCTACGGTAATGGACTGTACGCATTCGCTGCAACAGCCTAACCAGGCTTCGGGAGTAACTGGAGGCAAGCCTGCACTGATTGAAACCATCGCAAAGGCAGCTATCGCAGTTGGGGCCGATGGATTGTTCATCGAAACACACCATAATCCCGGTCTTGCAAAATCAGACGGAGCGAATATGTTGCATCTGGATTTGCTGGAAGACTTGTTGATAAAACTTACTAAAGTAAGAGAAGCAATACGTGAATAGCCTAGTTAAGATCAGTACGATGTTTTTATGGTCATAGAACAAGAGAACAAGCCCAGAATATCCGTTGTATTTATAGGTAAAATCATTATATTTATTTTACTTGGTGCCCTGTTTTATTATAGAGATATCCCCAGAGGTAGTCTCTTATACCAGGTGTTAATTGGAATAAATTCCTTTCTGGTTCCAAGTATAATTGTATCCATTGCGCGGGTTGTCATCATATCCATATACCGGGCACGTCACCTCAGAGGATCCGTCAGGGGGAATTTTGTCTTGGGGATAAATCGTCTGACGGCTATGTTGAACGTTATTTTCCTGATTGTAGGATTTATGCTGGCCATGGGCGTCAACCCTTTGGATTTCCTGATGAGCTTGACGTTTGTCGCCATGGCTATCGCCGTACTGTTCAGGGACTATATCACGAACATGTTGAGTGGATTATTTGTCATGTTTTCGGAACAATTGTCGGTTGGTGATCGCGTAAGAGTGGGAGAGCACGAAGGCAGGATAGTCGATGTGACCTTTGCTCATATTGAAATACAGAATGAAGAAGACGATATTGTTATGGTGCCGAACAACCTGGTTTTCAACAATCCTATCGTCAATCTTTCTGCCCATCGTTCGCACTTGGTTGCTGTGAAGTTTGAGCTGCCTCTGCAATCTACCTTGACCGTACAGCAGTTGGAAGATGAAGTGCGCAAGGTGCTCAATAACCACCCGCATATTGGCAGGAAAGACGAAATCAGTCTGGAAGTCGTGGAAATAGGAAAGGATTACGTACGGTATAGAGTGGAGTTATACGCTACTCGGAGTAGTAACCGACAGCATCAGGAATTGGAAAACGAGCTACTACGGCATATACTGTTGGTGGAAAAAGAGCAATTTAAATCCTCCTGACCTTAATATCCTCCACAAAGTGGTTAGAACCTTTGTATAATATGAGATTCGCTCTGTATTTTGTAGGAAGGATGTTGTCGTGTAGGTTAGGTTTGTTTATTTCATTCCAGATTTGATTGGCTTTGACCCGGCTTTCTTTGGTAGATAAGTCGGCATACTTATGAAAATAAGAACTTGGATTTTGGAATGCTGTAATCCGTAACGATTCAAACCGATTGATATACCATGTCAAGATATTTTTTTCTAATGCATCTACGTATATCGAATAGTCAAAAAAATCTGATACGAACACTTTATTGCTATTTGGCGACCGTTGTGAGTTGACCTGTAAAACATTGATACCCTCTATAATTAAGATATCCGGGTTATTGACGGTCATTTTCTTATTAGGGAGGACATCATATTCAAGATGTGAATATAGCGGTACGGTTAACGATCTCTTGCCTGATTTTACAGCAGACAAAAAGTGTAATAGTTTTTTTGTGTCATAACTTTCGGGAAACCCTTTTTTGTTTAACAGTCCTCTTTGGGTTAGAATTTTATTAGGATAAAGAAATCCGTCTGTAGTAACAAGTTCTACCCGGGGTTTATGTGGCAACATGGACATAACCTTTCTCAACACCCGTGCGGTAGTACTTTTCCCTACGGCCACCGAACCGGCTATGCCGATAATAAAAGGAAGTTTTTGTTGGTTTCGTTGAAAAAAAAGATTGCTGTCGTTTCGTAATGCGTTGTAATTTTTGATGTGCAGTTCTAACAAGTGGGCTAGTGGAAAATAGATGTCTTCGATTTCTTTGATATTTAATGGTTCATTCAAAGCATGTAATTGTTCGAGGTCACTTGGCCCAAGATTATGGTTAAAGTGCCCGTTCAAGCTTTTCCATTCCTCTCTGGAAAATGCCTGAAAAGGACTACTTAAGGCTTGCTCCTCTAATATCGATATCATACGCAATTGTTAGAATGTCGCAAATATAATAAAATCAGTCAGCTAACAGTCCTTCAATGATAAGCGTTCCTGTCGCCGGATTCGTAGCCAGAGGTACATTCCATAAGTCACATATACGCATAAGCATTTGAATATCTGGTTCGTGGGGGTGTTTGCCTAATGGATCTCTAAAGAAAATAATTCCATCTACCTTTCCTTCGGCAGCTAATGCTGCTATCTGGGCATCACCTCCTTTGGGGCCACTCAATTTTAATTCGACATCGAGGCCGGTTTGTTGGATATAAGATCCGGTGGTTCCCGTAGCGAGTAGTTTGGCTTTTTTTAGGTAATCCAAATGGTCCTTAACAAAGCCGACCATTTCAGCTTTTTTTCCATCATGTGCAACTAATGCAATAGTTTTCATCGAATAAATAGTTTAAGAAGTAAGTTGTTTTTAGATAATGTAATTATAACTAATGTAATTATAACGTTTTAGCCGAAAAATAAATATGCTAAAAATATAGCAGCTATTAATCCTACCAAGTCTGCAATCAGGCCGCAAGTTAAAGCATATTTTGTGTTTTTGATGCCCACTGACCCAAAATAGACAGCGAGCACATAAAATGTAGTCTCGGATGAGCCCTGGATAATGCTGGCGAGTCTGCCCTGAAACGAATCGACTCCATAAGTTTGCATGACGTCTACCATCAGCCCCCGGGCCCCACCACCGCTTAGCGTTTTCATGAACCCTACAGGCAGTGCGGGCACAAAGCGGGTGTCCAATCCTGCAGCTGCGGCCAGAGAACCTATTCCATTTACGATATAGTCCATACAGCCTGTAACACGGAATGCTCCAATAGCAACCAGTATAGCGATGAGAAAAGGTATAATCATGACAGAAGTGGTAAACCCTTCTTTAGCTCCGTCGATGAAGGCATCGTATACGTTTATTTTCTTTGCTGCGCCGTACGCTATGAAAAGGATAATGATAGAGAAAATAAGTAATCCACCGATAAGCCCGGTTATTTTTTGCATATCCTCCGGCGGAAGCCCTTGTAGACCAAAATATAAAAGACACATTAATCCAACAAAAATAGCCAGGAAAATCAGCACAGGGAGTTTCATGAGGTTAATGCGTTGATAGATGGCCACAGCAGTCATGCCGGAGAGAAAGGATATAAACGTTCCGATTAAAGAGGGGATGAATATATCTGCCGGATTGGCCGCGCCGCTAGCCATTCGTAAAGCGATTACCGAGGTAGGAATCAGGGTAATCCCTGCTGTATTTAATACCAGGAACATGATCTGTGCATTCGTAGCGGTATTTTTGTCTGGATTAAGCTCTTGAAGCTCTTTCATTGCTTTAAGTCCCACAGGGGTTGCCGCATTGTCCAATCCCAACATATTGGCAGAAAAGTTCATAATGATGGAACCATTAGCAGGATGCCCTTTTGGTACACCAGGAAATAATTTACTGAAGAAAGGACTTACACCTCTGGCGAACAGGGAAATCATGCCGGCTCTTTCACCTACTTTCATAATGCCCAGCCAAAAGGTCATAATACCGATCAGGCCGAGCGAAAGTTCTGCACCCGTTTTTGCACTGTCAAAAACAGTGTTGAGGAGCTCTGAAAATATTTCCGTATTTCCGAAGAAAATGAGTTTGACAAGGGCAACAATAAAAGCAATGATAAAAAAGGCTATCCAAACGTAATTTAAAGCCATATAGTTCCGTATATTTTATGTAAATGTAAGATTTATGCCGGATTGTTACAACCCGGTACGTGTATTATCAGTTTTAATGATTTTTTTAATTATCATTGATTTTGCTAATATTTTAGAATATCATTATATTTGATAATATTATAAAAGCAACACCATGCATGTAATAATAATAGGGGATATTGTGAATTCCAGGCAGGTAGACACAGATCGTTGGCTGCGTATCCTGGAAGAAGCTTTACAGCGTTATACTAAAAATTTTGATATATTTAGAGGCGATAGTTTTCAGGCGGAGCTGCCTGTTGCAGACTGTTTCAAGTTTGTATTTTATGTAAAGGCCCGCATAAAATCATTGAATTATTTAGATGTGAGGTTAGGGATAGGTATAGGAGAGATCGAATATTCGGACGATAGTATAAGAAAATCGAACGGGCAGGCTTTTATATATGCAGGAGAGGCATTTGACGCGTTGCGCAAAGATTTGGTGTTACTTCGAAGTCCCTGGCCTGAATATGATGCGCCCGTTAATATTATGATGGATCTGGCTATGGAGCTAAGTGGTAAGTGGACTGTCAATATGGCTGAAAGCGTAGCGATAGCTCTGGAAAACCCTGAAGCCAGCCAAAAAGAGCTGGCAGATATATTGAAGCGTAAATACCAAAGCCAGGTAAGTACTGAATTGAGTAAAGCACATTTTGTACAACTATCGAAAGTCATTGATTACTGTACACAAGAATTAATAAAGCGATGTTAGTCTTATTTCTTAAACTGTTATTAGCTCATATTGTTGGTGATTTTGTTTTGCAGACAAAAAAACTCGTCATAAAGAGGAGAGAGAATGTATTTTACCTGATTTTACATGTATGTGTCCATATCGCTTTGTTAGGTATTGTATTTCTCCAAAATCTTTCAGCCAGCTGGCCTTATATTATCTTTATTGGCTTTGCGCATCTGGCTATTGATAGCATGAAAATCATATGTGAAAAGAAATGGCCGTCACATCCGGTTTTATTTTTCCTGATGGATCAATTTTTACATGTACTCGTCATCCTTGCCGTAGTACTTTGTATTTATGAGGTACCACTCTATAGCTTTACATTTTTTATATCTGCTAAGTTTCTGGCTTATACCGTAGCATTGTTACTTACAGCGGTCGCGAGCCCTGTATTTTTACGCGTTTTCTTTAGTAAATGGGGTAAGGAACATGTTTTGCATGTAAAGAGAGATGAAACGTTGTTGGATGCAGGTTTGCTGATAGGAGTGATGGAGCGTCTTATTATTGTGCTATTTATTCAGGTAGGCTTTTTGTCTGGAATTGGTTTTCTTTTGGCGGCCAAATCTATTTTTCGGTTTGGAGATTTGAATAATGCGAAAGATACCAAGTTTACGGAGTATGTGTTGCTAGGAACATTTGCCAGTTTTCTCCTCGCCATTATAATAGGTTATGCATTACGCATAACATTAAGATTCTGTTAGAAACGGCATTTATTTAATACGACCTGCACGGAATATAATAGGAAAATTAACCTTTCGAAATTCTGCTGTCCCCCATGCTTTCTTTAAATCTGAAGATATGTCGTCTATAGGATTGTATCCTTTTGCATCCATAAAGCTCTTTACGGCAGACCAGGTATGAAGATAACCAATAAGATTGTCATAATTCCATAGTTTGATATTGGTGATTTCCGGCGTTTCCAGTTCACGAAAGGGAAAAGGGATTGTCTGATATTTCTCTTCTATATATTTCCGCTCAAAACTCCAGTATTCGCCTATTATATCGGCATACAACATCCGTACAACTGCATCGATCTCAGGTGTAATATTGTTCAGTTCGTAGCCTATCAGCGCGATAATGCTACTTGGCTTCGCCACACGCCTGACTTCTTCATTGAATTTGTCAAAATCAAACCAATGAACTGCTTGTGCTACTGTGACCAGGTCAAAACTATCATCGTCAAAATTAGTGCTTTCCGCGGATTGTAAAGAATAGGAGATGTTGTCGGCCTGATGAGCATGAAGAAGTTGAGCTTGACTGATATCGGTTGCTTCTACCCGGGAGAATGTCTGGGCCAGTTCTCGTGCCACCTGCCCGTTGCCTGTTCCGCAATCCCAGGCCTTTTGTTTTTCCTTTAGCAAGGGGTACAGGAAGTCAAAGATAGTTTGCGGATAATCGGGACGAAATCTGGCATATTTATCGGATATGGTTGAGAAGTAATCTTTCATAACACAATATCTTTCCATAAAACTAATGAAAAGAAACGAAGCAGCCTAAATAAAATAAAAACTTTTTAGGATATACGTATCTTTATCTTAGCTAAATAAGATTCATCAATGTATTGGGTTGAAATTCCATCGGAGTATTTAAAGAAAGATACTATTCACTTCGTAAGCTTGCCGGAGAAGGTCTTTTGCCTGGTTTTTTACGAGGAGACTTATGTCGCTTTTTCCCGTAAATGTCCTCATGCAGGCGCTCCATTAGCCGAAGGATGGTGTGAAGAAAACTACCTTGTCTGCCCATATCATCGACAGAAATTTGATCTGAAGACAGGAAAAGGTTTAGCAGGGCAAGGTAATTATATCGATATATATCCGACGAAGCAAGAAGGAGATAAATGGTATATCGGAGTGAAGCCCACTTTTCTACAGAAGATAGCTGGGCTGTTCTTAAAGAAATTATAGTTGTTTGTGATTTTGGTGCCTATTGAGGTTTATATTTATGTGTTTTGTATAAAAACACATTAAATGTCTTATGTTTTTCTGTAAATCGTAATTTTTTATACAAAAATTTCATTTTATTGATATAATTTTCATTTATTTGTGCTGTTTAATTGAAAAATATATAAAAAATATGATTTTATCTGGTAAAAAATCGTTTATTCCTATCATTATTATGATTATTGTTGTTATTGTTGCAACATTTTATTCTGGTGTTCCTGAATTGTCTGAAAATAATGAATATAATGGAGCTGATGTAGCTTGGATGCTAGCTTCTACTGCTTTGGTTTTAATTATGACACCAGGATTAGCCTACTTTTATGGTGGAATGGTAAAAAAGAAAAATGTAATTTCCACCATGCTACAGAGTTTTATCTGTATGGCCGTCGTGGCGGTAGTGTGGGTGGTATTTGGGTTTTCTTTGGTCTTTGGCGAATCGATAGGAGGAATAATAGGAAATCCTACTACGTATTTCATGTTTAATGGCGTGTTGGATGGGAAGCCATGGGGAGGGGCTCCAACTATCCCGTTCACGTTATTTGCGATGTATCAATTGAAGTTTGCTATTATTACACCAGCATTGATTACAGGGGCTTTTGCCGAACGCATTCGTTTTACTTCATATGTGCTGTTTATCTGTTTATTTTTTATTTTTATTTACGCGCCTCTGGCGCATGCTACCTGGCATCCTGATGGGATTTTGTTTAAGATGGGCGTTCTGGATTTTGCTGGAGGAACAGTGGTGCACATGTCAGCGGGGTTGACAGCCTTAGCGTCGGCTATCTATCTCAAGCAAGGCAAGGATTTTAAGGAACATACACCTGCCCGAATTACTTACGTGTTGCTGGGAACAGGTATGTTGTGGTTTGGATGGTTTGGGTTTAACGCAGGTTCGGCCTTTGGAGCTTCCCAGCTGGCAGCTACAGCACTGGCGACGACTTCCACAGCCTCTGGCGCGGCGGCACTGACGTATATTTTCTTTGACGCGGCACGGGGTATAAAGCCATCTGCTATAGGCGTATGTATAGGTGTCGTTGTCGGCTTAGTTGCTATCACGCCCGCTGCGGGTTTTGTAACAGTGCCACATTCACTGGTGATCGGTGCTGTGGCTGCGGTCATTAGCCGACTTTTGATTGACTGGCGGACGAAGTCTAAATTAGATGATACTTTAGATGTGTTTCCGAGTCATGGTGTTGGAGGTATGGTAGGTATGGTGCTCACGGGTGTATTTGCGCATAGCAACATTAACGAGGCTGTAGAAGTCAACGGTCTTTTTTATGGAGAGACACAGCTTTTTGTAGCGCATATTGTCGGCCTGGTAGGTGCATCTATATTCACTTTTATCATGGCATTTGTCCTTTTAAATATTACGGATAGGATATCTACACTGCGTGTTACTGAGGAAGATGAGGCGCTGGGGCTGGATATTTCCCAGCATGGCGAGAAGCTGTAAAATAGACAGGAGATTTCTGGTTCAACAATTTTATGTAAAAAAATAGAGGGGTGTTTCTGGGAAAGTTAATTTTTGTACCTTTGTAGCATCAATTCAAACTATGAGTGACGCTATAAAACACGAGTGTGGTATTGCACTTATCAGACTACTAAAACCCCTCTCATATTACCAGGAAAAATATGGCACCCCTTATTACGGTATAAACAAACTGTATCTCCTCATGGAGAAACAGCACAACCGTGGTCAGGACGGAGCGGGTATTGCAACGATAAAATTTGACGTCAAGCCAGGTAATCGTTATATCAGCCGGTATAGAGCTATGGGATCTTCTGCTGTTGCAGATATTTTTGAATATGTTCAGAAGAAATTTGCATCGGTTAATAAGGCTTTTCCCCGTGAGTCAAAAGACACGAAATGGTTAAAAGATAATGTAAGCTTCACCGGGGAAGTACTTCTGGGACATTTGAGGTATGGTACGCACGGCAAGAATAGTATTGAAAGCTGTCACCCTTTTCTGAGACAGAACAACTGGATGACAAGGAATCTTGTTGTTGCCGGTAATTTTAATATGACCAATGTTGATGAGTTGTTACAACAACTCTATGATTTGGGACAGCATCCGAAAGAGCAAGCTGATACTGTCACTGTCCTGGAGAAAATCGGGCATTTTCTGGATGATGAAAATCAGGAGTTGTTCGATCAGTTTAAAAATGAAGGTTATTCCAATATCGAGATTTCTGCACAGATTGCAAAAAATCTCGATGTGGCAAAGATATTAACGCGTTCAGCGAAAACATGGGATGGAGGATATACTATTGCGGGGATCTTTGGTCATGGCGATGCATTCGTTATGCGTGATCCGGCGGGTATCCGACCTGCATTTTACTATCAGGATGACGAAGTATTGGTAGTGACGTCCGAAAGACCTGTTATTCAAACAGCATTTGATATACCGGTAAGTGCTGTTAAAGAGATCAAGCCCGGACATGCCTTGATCGTGAAGAAAGATGGCACAATTACGGAAGAGATGTTTAGACAGCCTGTGGAGCAGAAGTCCTGCTCTTTTGAGCGTATTTATTTCTCCAGGGGGTCTGATGCCGATATTTATAAAGAGCGTAAGTCATTAGGCCGGCTATTGTGTAACCAGGTATTAAAATCGGTCGATTATGATATCGAGAATACAGTTTTTTCTTTTATCCCCAATACTGCTGAAGTATCGTACTACGGCATGATGGAAGGAATAAGCCAATACGTCCGGGACTATCAGAAAGAAGTATTGCTTAAGCGTGATGAGAAAATATCCGATGCAGAACTTGAGAAAGTTTTGAATATTCATCCACGGTTTGAAAAGCTGAATGTTAAGGATGCTAAACTAAGAACGTTTATCACGCAAGATGCCGATCGTCAGGATATGGTGCAGCACGTATATGACACAACCTATGGCATTGTGCGCAACGACACGGATACTATTGTCGCCATTGATGATTCAATTGTCAGAGGTACTACATTGAAGCAATCTATACTGACCATTCTCGATAGGCTCCATCCCAAAAAGATCGTTATTGTCTCATCGGCTCCACAGATCCGGTATCCGGATTGTTATGGTATTGACATGTCCCGTATGGGCGAATTTGTCGCGTTTGAGGCAGCTGTCAATCTTTTGAAGCGTCAGGGAATGTCACATATTATCGATGAGGTTTATCAAAAGTGCTTAGCTTCGATCACCAAACCTAAGGATGAGATCGAAAACTATGTGAAAGAGATTTATGCTCCTTTTACCGACGATGAAATTTCTGTAGAGATAGCTAACATTGTTCGTCCTCACCACTTAAATGCAGAACTGGAGGTTATATTCCAGACATTGGACAACCTACACATCGCTTGTCCAAACCATAAAGGAGACTGGTACTTCTCGGGAAACTATCCTACAGCAGGAGGTAACAAAGTCGTCAACAGAGCCTTTATGAACTGGATGGAAGGTAAGAATGTGCGTGCTTATTTCAGTGTTTAAGAATCCGTAGCGCTGGCAGGATCATCCTTAGGGATATCCTCACTTTCATTTATTTCTTTATAGGTGACTTCTGTTTTTGGGTCATTGTTCTCCACCTTTGTCTGGACATCGAGCTGTATCTTCTTTTTATTGCGGGGCAGACGTACGATGCCCCACTTCATGAGCAGCTCCTGTGTGGCATTTCGCTTAAGATGTTCTTTCTCCGGCTCACCTATTAAAAAACCGAAAGCCTGCATATTTGGAATAGCATCAAAAATAACTTTTAATGTCGCGATAAAAGGCAGGGCCAGGATCAATCCGGCAAGTCCAAAGAGCATTCCTCCGAGTAAGATGCCGATAATGGCCATGAGAGGGTTAATGCTGACCTTGCTTCCGACGATATTTGGTGTGATGATATTTCCCTCCAAAAACTGAACGACCTGAAACCATGCAATGACACCAATGGCATACCACGCCGTATCTTTGACAGCCAACGCAAACAGGGCTGGCAAAATTGACCCTATCGCAATCCCGATATAGGGTAAAAGCATAAGCAAAGAAGCCAAAGTACCGAAAAACCACGCATAATCTATGCCCATAGCCATTAGGCCCACTGTATTTAATATAGCAACGATACCCATGACTGTGACCAGTCCGACGAGGTAGCTTTGTACCACATCATATATTTTATTCAATACCTCATTGACTTTTTGCTGGGGTGTTGACCGGAAAGCCCTAAAGAAGAATTCACGGAAGAAATCGCGGTAGTAGAGCATAAAAAAGCTATAGAGCGGCACCAGAATAGCGCTGGCCAACATGCTTCCGATAGAGCCGAAAGTTGATGTGACCATACTACCTACATTTTCCAGGGATTTATTGCCTTGCTCTCTTAGTTTATCCAGTACCTGATTTCTGCCTATACCGAACTTTTCATATAGCCATTCTTGCCCCCCGTCAAGTACAGACAATACCTTACTGGTGATGGCTGTTGCATCTTTGCCGATAATGATACTTTGGTGGACAATAAACCATAAGATAGCGGAGATAATTGCGATTGCAACGGTTACAGACAATAAGGCCGAAAGGGCTCTCCCTAACCGTATGCGTTCGAAAAGTCGTGCTAAGGGAAAAAGGGAAATGGAAATCAATGTTGCAAACAATAGCGGCAGCAATACGCTTTGTGAAACATACATTAATACTAAAATCAATACCAGGGCAAATAAGCTTGATGCTAAATCAAGAGCATAACTTCTTTTAGGAGATTGCTGTTCCATAATCAGAGCGTCTAAAGGTTTTTGTTTTGACACTCCAATATACGAAAATTTTTATAGAGCAAGATCTTAGATAGCGAGTTTTTGCCTGGCCAATTCAGCGCAAAATACAGTGGTTGCTACAGCGACATTAAGTGATTCAGCCTCGCCGATACGGGGTATTGTAACTTTGTGGTCGACCTTTTTCAAGAGGCTTCTGCGGATGCCATTTCCCTCGTTTCCCATGACGATTAGTCCTTCTTTGCCAAAATCTGTAGTATAAATAGACTGGCCATCCAACAATGCTGCGAAAATAGGGAGGGAGGTCGTTTGTATAAACGCCTCGATGTCGACATAATATATCCTTACCCGGGAGAGGGACCCCATGGTAGCTTGCACAACCTTCGGATTGAATGCGTCTACCGTATTCATAGAACAGATAATGTTGTCTATACCGAACCATTCGGCAGTTCGGATGATCGTTCCAAGATTTCCGGGATCTTGTACATCATCCAGTACGATGCTGTGACGGCCTTTCAGTTGGCTGCTGTCAAAATGTTCCGCAGATGAGGGAAGTTCGACCAAGGCGAGCGTACCCTGTGGACTTTTTAAACCACTTAGTTTGCTGAAAGCCGCATCCGGGACAATTTCATATTTTATATTTTGAGGTATTTTATCCAACTTTGTATGCGCATCAGCGGTCGAAAAAATTTGCTGTACCTTGTAAGAAGAGTGTATAAATTCGGATACAGATTTTATCCCTTCTACGACAAAAAGATTGTGTTGAATGCGGAATTTTTTATGCTGTAGTGATTTTATAAGGCTGATTTGAGCTTTTGACAACATAAGATGAATGACTGGATACCGTAGTTTATTATTTTTTACAAGTATAGGGCTTTTCCTGCTGATTTTTGCATCATGTCGATCTGCCAAGTATCTTGAAGACGATCAATCGCTTGTAACAGATATTGATTTGGAAGGTGTGCCTACGGGTTTGAAAGAACAGGTCATGCAGTATGTGTCGAATGAGATCCGGCCGAATTCCATATTAAATCTATCTATTTATAATATTTTCAATACGAAGGACGGTCAATATAAAAAAGAGAAAATCCGTCAGGTAGGGGAACCTCCCCATTTATTGGATTCATCTTTAGTAGACCTTTCCAATACACAGATACAGCGATTTTTACAAACGAAGGGTTTCTTCAATGCACAGGTTCAACCCATCATTGCTACGAAGAAAAAAAAATCCAACATTACTTTTCAGGCTACACTGGGAGAGCCTTATTATATCCATGATATCCGGTATAATTTTGAGGATAAAAAGATCGGGAATGTATATGAAGAAAAGGTGAAACCCCATACTGCTATTGTTCAGGGTGAGCAGTATGATATGCAAAAGCTGCTCATGGAACGGGAAAATCTCTATCTATCGGCGAAGAATTTAGGCTATTTTGATTATCTCCGTCAGTATATGCGTATCGGCGTAGACACGAATATCGTCGGCAACCAGGCGAACTTATCGATGACCATCCTGAAACCCGATTCGACAGACCAGCAAGTCTACACGATCAATAATGTGTTTCTGACTGTTCAGGAGCCAAATGTGACGTCAGGCTCATTTGTTCCGGAGTATGATTCCACCGTCAGAATATCCTTTCAGGATGAAACCGGACATTTTCGTTTGAGACCTATTGCCCGCTATATGTTTTTGCGGTCTGGTGATCGCTACAGCCTAAAGAATGAAAACCTGTCATACGACCGTTTGTACGAGATGAACGGCTTTCGAAGCGTACGGATTAATTACGAAAAGGAGGAGGATAACTTATTAAACGTCTCTTATGAATTGATACCCCGGTCGGTGATGGCCAACCAAATGGAGGGAGAGTATACATTCAGTTCGGGTATGAGTGGATTCAATGTCGGTAACACATTTTCACACCGCAATATCTTCGGAGGGTCAGAGTTGCTGGAAATCAAACTGCGGTATGGTGTTTTGTTCGACCCCCGTCTGGAAGGTGATCTGTCCCAAAAAATATTTAATAACGATTTTCAGGTGGGGGTAAATTTAGTCATCCCAAGGTTGCTTTTACCTTTTGGCATACACAATGCGGGTATACATGGTCTTCCCCGTACGACGTTTTCTTCCAGTTTACAATTGTTCAACCAGGATCAAACCTATTCCAACAGGTATTTTATTAATACGTTGAATTATTCCTGGTGGCAGTCTCCGTCGCTGCAGCACAGCTATACGCCGCTCGTCCTGGAGTATCGTTTAGGCCGGCTGGATGATGCGTTCAAACAAAGCCTCGAAGATGAGGGGTATACATTATATGTCCGGTCAAATGACAGAGAATATTTTGGGTTAGGATCGCAGTATGCGATGACGTGGAATGCCTCGAAGCTTTTGAAACTAGAGAACTTCTCCTATTTCAAAGGATCAGTAGATGTTAGTGGTAATACCTTGAGCCTATTGAGTACGCTGTTTAATTTCCCCGAGAATACTTCCGGTGAAAAGTTGCTGTTTAATGTGCCTTATCTTCAATATGTCAAAGGCGAAGTAGATTATCGATGGTACCAGTATTTTAGTGGTCATCGCCAGTTTGTCTTCCGTTTTAACGGTGGTCTGGCGGTGCCGTATGGAAATAACTCTAATCTCCTTATTTTCGAGAAAAGTTTTTTTGCCGGAGGAATGAATGGTATACGTGCATGGCAAGCAAGGACTTTAGGACCCGGAAATTATAATCGGGAAGTTGTACGGGAAGAGTTGCGGCTGAATTTACGGAATCTGGACCAGCTGGGTGAAATAAAGCTGGAAGCGAATATGGAGTACCGGTTCCGGATATTGAATAACTTCTTCGGCGCTAAAATGAACGGGGCAACTTTTGTCGACATGGGTAATGTCTGGCGACTAAAACCTGATATGCTGAATCCCAATGGCGAACTTCAAATCAATCGGTTTTTCAACCAGGTAGCTGTAGGTAGTGGCTTCGGCCTGCGTTTTGATATGGATTACTTTGTATTAAGGCTAGACGCAGGTGTGAAGATCAAAGACCCACAATTTGAAGGTAGTGAGCAGTGGGTAGCAAAACATTGGTTCCGTTCAAAGGATTTCAAAACAGACTACTTTCTCCACCACCGTCCCGACAGGTATAACTTTATCCAATATAATTTTGGCGTAGGGTTACCGTTTTAGCTGATGAAATTTTTCACGGAATGATAGGCACTCTCCAATACCTGGATAATTGATAACCCCTTGGAATAAGAAAAATATCCATACACCAAAACGAGAACAACAAGGGTAGTCAAGAACCGTTTTAACATATAGGCTATCAGCAAAAGAGCTCCCGGAATAAGCAGCAGTAGCAGCCCGCTGATCTTTATGGGCGTGATCTCCTTGTCTGTTTTATACAGGAAGTACAGTTTATTTATCGAAGTGTGTTGATTCTTGTGTTTAAAAAGTGCAAAAGTCGAGCCGTCAATGGGATGGGAAGGAACGGCTACACCATCGTGAAACGTCAGACTTTGCTCAAAGCTGTTGATGCTAAACTTGAACGTTCCGTTGATATTTTCGTTGACATTTTCTGCCGAGTCCACCGATATGATGGCGACCTTTCCATTAGACGTCAGATTTTCTTTAACAATAAAATTCTCGATAACCTGATATTGCCCCCAGGTCAATGTAGGAAAAGTCACCGTGATAAAATAAAATAGAAATCTAAGCCTTGTCATAATTTCTACTGCAAGTATACTACAATTTATTTTAATAATTCGTTTTCTAGCATCTTGCAACAGATCCGACGCATAAGAAGAGTTAAATTATTTAATAGGAAAATTAATGACTACTAACTCTTCCGATCTGGCATCCCGAAATTCGCCATTTCGATGATTGTAATAATACATGTGATACCCATATTCAAGGTGAGAATCATAATTATGATAATCCATTTGCACAAATTCGAATGCGATATAGATCGTAATTCCTATTTCTTGAAAATGGTATCTGATACCAGATGCCATGAAAGCATTTATGTATTCTTTTTGAGAAGCCTCATCGTACTCTGCCTCATCGAAGGATACCATGTAGCTGTTGTTGTTTTCCCATTCAACCATCTTTTTATAAAGGAATTCAGCATCTTCTTTACTTAAAAAGTGTTTGGAATAGCCTAGGTTGTCGATATTATCACCAAGGCTAATGAATTGGTCGAGGTGCAATTCGACAGGTTTAAATTCATCTTCTTGTCGTTTCGCTTCTATGTTATCAATTTTTTTTTTGGTAGTTTAAATATTCTTCTTCACTCATGCCAAGATCATCAGCTAGCTTCTGATGATGTTTCGTTAATTTAAGAAATGGTTTTTCGTCGTCATCGTCGTCGTAGAACATGTCAGATATGTTTTTAAAGTTTATAAATGTTAAAGATAATATTAAATATCTGAAAAAACAACTCTGATGTAGTAAAATTTGAAATTTTATTTCTATAAAAATAAATTATATTGAAATTTATTAACTTATGATTGTTGTGGTGTGATAATCAGGAAGCTCTTATTTCAATTAATTTTATACAGCATCAACCCGTTGTGCATTATGATTTAGGGATAAAAAAAGGAGAAATAAGTTGTTCATTACGCTGATAATCAGTAAATTGTTTTAACCACAAAACGATTTAG
>JBEBVG010000002.1:0-80063 GCA_040392845.1 Sphingobacterium sp.
TCGGCCAAGTTCGATATGGAGAGGATCAGGAAAATATTCTCTAAAAAACCGTGATGTGTGATATCGTATAAAAGATAGAGAATTATTAATCATATAAAACAAGATGTATATACTTCAATTAGCTTTTCTTGTACCTGTTTTTATAACTTGTGTCGTATTTGGTAAAGGCGTAGATCATAAAGCAGATGTACAAATTAAGCCAAAAACATTTTTTGGTGTTCAAAAAGGAGCACAGCGAGACAGGCAGGTAATCGCTCAATTATTGGCGGGCAAAACCCCGATAACCTGGCTATTTACAGGAAATAGCATTACCCAAGGCGCGAAGCATACACATGGGCAAAGATCCTATTCGGAAATTTTTTCAGAACGGATACGCTTTGAAATGGGGCGGTATAGAGATATCGTGGTCAATACTGCCATCAGTGGACATACGACCAAAGATATACTGGAAGATTTTGAGTGGAGAGTTGCGAAACTACAGCCCAAAGTTGTGGTATTGATGATCGGTACAAATGATGCTGCGACAGCAAAGAAAATTTCAGTATCGGAGTATGCAGATAATTTGTCCCAGATCATTATACGGATTAGGGATATCGGCGCAATTCCTGTTTTATTGAGTCCTACTCCGATTATTACCGACCTCGCACCAGAGCGGAGTAATTTGAAACTGTATGTAGAGGCTATGAAAAATATCGCAGAAGAAGAACGGATCATCCTCGTCGATAATTGGGCAATCTGGAAAACAGATCTGGCAGAAAAGTATGATGGACAAGTTTTCCACCAATTATTGAATGACCCGTTGCATCCGAATGGAACAGGTCATAAAGAGATCGCCATATCCTTGTTCAAGGAGCTTAACATTTTTGATCCGACCCAACCAACAGGGGGAGCGCCTTATTACGAAGGGGAACATTAATATGATCAGTTCTTATACAATAGATCCTGGACAGAGAGGCCCCCGGATTCTTATCCTTGCCGGTGTCCATGGCGACGAGTACGAACCTATGTTAGCGGCTATGCAGCTTTTGGATGAATTGCCTGATTTGTTAGTGCGGGGCAGAGTGACCATCGTTTCGGTAGCCAACAAGAGTGCTTACTGCAACGGTACACGGTATGGTAGTGATAATCTCGATATGGCTCGCATATGTCCGGGGAATAGAGAAGGATCTGTCACCGAACAAGCTGCAGATGCGGTAAGCTTATTGATAAAAGAAGCTGATTACCTCATTGATATGCATACGGGTGGTTTGCTGTATGATATCTATCCGATGGTGGGCTATATGTTGCATAGCAACCCGGAAATTCTGGAGAAACAACAGCAAATGGCCATCGCCAGTGGTTTTCCCTTGATCTGGGGGACAGATAGCCGCCCCGATGGGCGCACGTTATCCGTGGCAAGAGATCATGGTATACCAGCCATATATTTTGAATATGGGGGAGGAACAGGCTTTCGGGAACAGGTAGTAG
Source organism: Sphingobacterium sp. (assembly GCA_040392845.1). Lineage (GTDB taxonomy): Bacteria > Bacteroidota > Bacteroidia > Sphingobacteriales > Sphingobacteriaceae > Sphingobacterium. The sequence goes on from JBEBVG010000002.1 coordinate 1,468, forward strand.
AGACTTACAAGGAGGCTTGTATACGGGTACTGGCTGATTTAGGGCTCTTTGAGGGACTACCTCCTATTCAAAACAGATATAATTATTGGTTGGAAGATGAACGGCCGAATAGCGGTCACCTACAGGTAAAAATGCCTGCTCCGGCGGAAGGAATCTATACGGCTTCGGTAAGAATAGGTGATCATATCCGAAAAGGGCAGTTATTTGGCGAGATAGCAGACCCTTTATCCAAAGAGATCCACCCCATATTTGCCAATGAGGACGGATTGGTCTTTCTGTTGCGGACGGGCGTATATGTCAAAATAGGAGAAGCTCTGGGAGGTGTATTAGCAGTCGAATTGTTTAACAAAAAAAGAATAAAAGAAAATGAGTGATAGGGCATCACGTAAGGTGGCTATTGTTACTGGAGCGACACGAGGAATCGGTCGTAGCACAGCTATCAAGCTTGCCGAAATGGGCTATCATATAGCTTTAGTAGGCCGAAATTGTGAGGAACTAATTGTGGTCAAACAGATCGTTGAGCGGCTTGCTGATACTCATGCTATCGTTTGTGCCGGAGATTTGGCCGATATCTGTTTTTGGGATGAGATCATTGAAAAATCGATAAATACATGGGGACGTATTGATCTTTTGATCAATAACGCAGCTTGGAGAAGTATCGAACCAATGTCTGAGATAGATGTGAACACTTGGGAAAGGACGATTCGCATATGTTTGACCGCTCCCGCATTTTTGGCGAAGAAAGCTGCCAAGATAATGTTGGAAAAGGCTCAGGGAGGAGTGATTGTCAATGTATCCAGTGTGATGTCGCAGCGTACAGGAGGCTATAGTCCGGCATATGCCGTATGCAAAGGAGGAATGGAAAGCTTGAGCTATGAATTGGCGACATTATATGGCCCCTCTAATATTCGTGTACTATGTCTCAATCCAGGCAATGTGCAGACCGATATGAGTGGAGATTATCAAGATAGCCAAGGTAATGATGTAAGCCATACAATAGGAGCAGATATGATTGATCATACGCCACTCAAAAGAGCAGCGACTCCTGACGAGATTGCGAACACCATAGCTTGGCTTTCTTCTCAAGAAGCTTCATATATGACCGGTACAACAGTTGTGGTAGACGGAGGTTTTACGCACAACTTTAACAGCTATTCCATAAAGAAATTACAATTCCCGCATCTGTTTTGAAAAGTATATGGAAATATGAACAATTGCTGCCGAAGGTCGGTAGCGCACATCAACTCTCAATAGGAGAGGGTGGTACGCCTTTGGCCAGATCCAAAAATATTGGACCGTCTTTAGGACTTAAAAACCTATACTTTAAATTGGAAAATCTGAACCCCTCCGGATCCTATAAAGATAGGTTTGCGGCCTTGGCCCTGTCACAGATACAGGAGCAGGGAGTAGGGTTTTGCCTGGCGACTTCCAGTGGTAATACGGGTGCTGCCTTAGCGGCCTACAGTGCCGTAGCTCACATACCCTGCTTCTTGGCTATTGTGGATGGTGCCCCCGAAGGGAAGCTCACGCAGATGCGGGCCTATGGAGCGGAGACACTGATGGTAAGGGATTTTGGAAAAGATGCCGAAGTTACGCAGGACACGATGACATTGTTGGAACAAATTGCTCTGTCGTACGATAGCGTGGTACAGGTCAGTGCTTTTCGGTACAGTCCTTCTGCCATGCAAGGTGTACAAACCATAGCCTATGAAATTGCCGAGCAGTTGGGACAAGAAAAAGTACAGGTATTTGTGCCTGCAGGAGGAGGAGGTCTGACATTGGCCATTTGCAAAGGGATTGACAGATGGGCACAGGAGTACCAGGGGTATGTAAAGCCGACTATACATTGTGTGCAGCCTGAGGGTAACGATACCATAGCAACAGCTATCCGGAATCAGCTACAACAGGCAACTGCTATCGCTACGAGTACAACTGCCGTTAGCGGTTTGCAGGTTCCTGGTGTGCTGGACGGAGACGAAGTACTAAAATACTGTATGAATAATGCAGGGATGGGGCATACTGTAAAGGATGAAGAAGTATTTGCCTGGCAACAACGGTTGGCACTGGAAGAGGGAATTTTCTGTGAACCCGCGGGGGCTGTTGCTTTGGCTGGGTTGGCAAATGCCTTAAAGAATAAAGAAATCGATACAGCAGCTGCGGCAGTTTGCATCGTGACAGGACACGGATTTAAGGATCCTGTCTCTGTACAACGTATGGCTTCCGCATCAGATCTGCTGTATATGGGCAATATCGCAGAGATGAAAGAATATATAACGAGAAGAATTAAATAAGAAATAAACAGTGGAATATGGAAAATAAATTTAAAGGGGTCTGGCCGGCAATGTTCACTCCAGTGGATGCTGAAGGTAATATTGCGGTCACCGAGTTGAGAAAGCTGGTGGAGTTATTGATATCCCAGGACATGGATGGTTTGTATATCCTGGGATCGACAGGGCAAGGCGTTCTGTTTACGGAAGAGCAGCGAAAGAATGTCTTGGAACAAGTTATGGAAATCAATGCAGGACGACTACCCATTATGGTACAAGTGGGGGCAATGACGACGAACGAATCTGTAAGGTTGACAAAGCATGCCGCAACATTGGGGGTAGATGGTATATCATCTGTTGGACCGATTTATTTCTCAGGAAATCAAGATACGGCATTAGAGCATTATCGTCAGATAGCTGCTGCATCTGATTTGCCCTTTTTTCCGTACCAGTTGGGTAACAATACCATGGGCAATATTACGGCGTTTGTAGATGAGTTATTAAAAATACCTACCCTGAGGGGGATGAAATTGACCACAGGACAACTATTGGAAATAGCTATCATTAAGAACCATGTAGGAGACCGTCTACAACTATTTAGTGGTGCGGATGAATTGATGTGTCATGCAGCTTTGTGTGGAACATCGGGTGCTATAGGCACGTTCTATAATCTTTGGGGGCCAACATGTAAAGCTGCTTTGACCGCTTTTAAACAAGGTAACTATACATTTGCGAAAGAGTTTATGTTAGAGTTTCAAAAAGCAATCCTACATGTACTGCCCAATATATGGACGTTTTTGAGACAGGCTATGCAGCTTAGGCACGGTATTGATATCGGTCAGACAAAGGCACCCTTAGGTACAATGCAAAAAACGTGGGATAATAACGAAATTCAAGCCATTTCAGATAAAATTGAATCGATGGTAGATATATCAGTAGCATAAAATGAAAGATAAAACAGTTATAACAGGAAGTGATGTGCCTACAAGTTCTCTGCCTTTTTCGCCAGCTGTACAATCTGGAGAATATGTGTTTGTATCAGGGCAAGCTTCAGTGGATAAAGAAGGAAATATCGTTATAGGAACATTTGAAGAAGAGTGTAGACGGTCATTTGAAAACTTAAACAGTATATTGCAAGCAGCAGGCTTGACCTTTGATGATATCATTCAAGTAAGGAATTATGTCGGCAGACAAGAAGATCTCCCCCTGTTCAATCAGATTTACAAAGATTACTTTAAGGCTCCGTATCCCGCACGAACCACATTGATCGGCTGTCTGGGAGATCTGTTGAAGTTTGAAGTGGACGTGATTGCAAAGGCAAAATAGATTCGGTATGGCCTTTCGAGTAGCACTTTTGGGAATTTATCATGAATCGAATACTTTTATCGATACACCTACCACCGTAGTTGATTTTGAAAATAGTCATCTGTTAGTAGGAGAGGATATTTGTCGTGAATACCGAGTTGCACATCATGAAATAGGTGGTATGTTGGAAGTGATGGATTTGGAAGGTATAGCAGTGGTACCCATCTTGTTTGCCGAAGCTACTCCAGGAGGTGTGATTACCGGGGATACTTATGAGGCATTGACAAAAAGGATGTTCCAGGAGTTGGACAAGGCCGGTTCTATCGACGGTTGTCTGGTAGTTGTGCACGGGGCTGCCGTCAGCGAGTATGTGAAAGACATGGATGGTGATTGGTTGAGACGGTTGCGAGAGAAAGTGGGACCACGGATTCCGGTAGTTGGCACATTGGATTTACATGCTAACGTGAGCCGACAAATGGTTGAGGTTACCAATGCTCTCGTGGCCTATAAGCAAAACCCTCATTTGGATCAACGTAATAGGGGAAAAGATGCAGCACACATATTAGTGCATATGCTAAAAGACCGGGTTGCGGTTGTTCAGCACCTGATTCAGGTACCAGTAGCTATCAGTATAGAGCAACAATTTACGCAAAATGGACCTTGCAAAGATCTATATGAGCAAGCAAGCCAATCGAGCAGTGAAAAGAATGTTTTAGCAGTGAGTATCGCTTTAGGCTTTCCTTATGCAGATGTAAGCGAAATGGGAACTTCCGTAATTGTAGTTGTGGAACAGCATAAAGCTTTAGCAGTACAAATAGCCCAAAAGCTTGAAGAATATATTTGGCAGAATAGACATCGATATGTCGGAGAAAAAACTAACGTAGAGCAGGCTATTGCAAAATTGAATAATTTCGACAAGCCAGCGTTATTCCTCGACATGGGTGATAACATAGGAGGCGGGGCGCCAGGTAATGGACTTAGCCTGATACGAGCCTTAGAGAGCGAAGCGAAATACAATTATTTCAGTTATGTTTATGATCCCGACGCTGTTGCTTTGCTCGAAGATCAGAGAACAGATGGGTATTTCCCTCTAGTATTGAAAGGCTTTGATGAATCTGGGGATACACAGCTGACAGTAAACGCACATCTACTAAATCTGACGGATGGTGTATTTCAGGAAGACAGACCCCGTCACGGTGGGCAGGTGCAATACGATATGGGAAGGACAGCTATTGTAAAAACAGAACAAGGAGGTGTGTTGATGTTATCCACACTTCGCGTGCCCCCGTTTAGTTTAAAACAGGTGACTTCTTTTGGTGTAGCCCCCGAAGATTTTGATGTTCTTATTGCTAAGGGAGTTAATGCGCCCATAGCGGCGTATTCACCGGTTTGTAAAAGTATTGTTCAGGTGGATACTCCTGGCGTGACCCAAGCGGATATGACACGGTTTATGTACCACAACAGACGAAAACCCTTGTTTCCTTTTGAAGAAAATATAGATACAGCCTCTATCCATATACCAAAGGAATATATACAGACACAACCTTTCTACACCGAAGGACCTGTGGTCGATGACGCCGGAAATCTGTATTTCACGGATCTGAAAGGTCAGGCCATCTCCCGTATAGATGCACACAGCCAAATAGAGAAATGGGCATCTGCCCAATGCCCCAATGGGCAGGCAATAGATAGATACGGCAGTCATCTGGTCTGTGAAAGTGTGGAGGGAAAAATCATAAAATTTGATCATAATGGAAATTATAAAGCCACGATTGTATCCGGCTATTGCGCCGGCCGGCAGGTGCATGTACCCAATGATGTGATAGTTGGCAAAAAAGGAGGTATATTTTTCACAGATTCTATCCGTAATAAAGGAAAAGTCTTCCATATAGATGAAAGCGGAAACGAAACGGTATTGGCAGAAAAGCTTGATTATCCAAACGGACTGATATTGTCGTCATCGGAAGAGATGCTGTACATTGCCGAAAGTTATGAAAACAGAATACTTTGTTTCAAACGCAATCAATCTACCCAAGAATGGGAAAAAGAAGTTTTTGCAGATCTGCCTGCACATATTTCTGGAAAAGCGGAAGATAATCTGCCAGACGGTATCGCATTCGACAGTGAGGGACGATTGTGGGTGGCACACTATGGTATGGGAGCGCTACAGATCCTGAGCTCCAAAGGAGATTTGTTAGCCACCGTGTACACAGGATTTCCTTTGGTCAGTAATGTTTGCTTCATACCGCAAGACAATAGTATGTTCGTGACTGGAGGATTTGGAGAACCCGGTCCCGGAGCTATATTACGTATCGAACTGAACAGGATAAATCAGAGAATACAAAATGAGGATCAAACGAGATATAATTAATATTTTACTTATGAGCATGGCTTTGAGCAGTAGCGCACTGTGTGTGTCGCAGGAAAGGGAAAGATCTGATTACGATTTGCCACCATTGCCCAGTGCACAGGGGAAAGCGGGTATGTTTGCAGGTGTGAGCCAAGGTAAACTCATCTGTATGGGTGGGGCAAATTTCCCCGAAGGATACCCTTGGGAAGGAGGAACGAAAAAATGGTACGATGATATATATGTGTATGACAGGGAGAAGGACTATTGGCAACATATGCGCGAAGATATGCCTTGTGCGGCAGGTTATGGCGTATCAGCAACTTACAAGGAGAAAATCTGGATTGTAGGCGGAAGCAATGAAGAGGGCCATCTATCGGCTATCCGGAGTGCGGAATACGATAACGGAAACATCAAATGGAAAAAATATCCCGATCTGCCACATGCGCTTGCCAATATGTCCGGTGCGCTTGTAGGCAGTCTCCTGATTGTTGTCGGAGGTATGGAAACACCTGTGTCATCGACTCTTCACGCTTGCTACGGCATGGACCTGGACGCTCCGGATCAAGGCTGGTCTGTATTGCCCAGCTGGCCCGGACCAGAACGGATTCTTCCAGTGTGTGGAACATACAACGGTAAGCTGTATATGTTCAGTGGAGAGCATACGATTGAAAATTCCTTGGGAATGAAGCAAAGAAATATCCTGAAGGATGCCTACTCATTTCAACCGCGTAAAGACGGCAATCTTTGGACAGGGGATTGGATAAAACTGGGGGACATTCCTCGCGGCATGTCTGCTGGAGCCAGCCCGGCTCCTCTTATTCACGGGGAAAGATTTAGACTTTGGGGCGGAGTGGATAGGGTGACGGCTTTGCATACGGATCCGGTTACGCATCCGGGAATTCCGGCTACTGTGCTTTGGTATTATCCCGAGACAGATTCCTGGCAATATGACATACAGCAATCCTCAGAAAAAGGTAGGGTGACGTTACCTACAGTTTTGTACCAGGGGCGTCACTATTATATCAGTGGAGAGATCAGACCGGGGGTGCGGACGAATATGATTACGGGAGTAAATAATTAGAATAGAGGTTATATTCCAAATGATACGAGAAATAAAAAAAACCGTCACTCCTTTGACTTTAGGTACAGTACAGATAGGTATGGCCTATGGTATAGCCAATGAAGAAGGAAAACCCGATATGGAGGTGGGCCATCAGATTCTAAGAAAAGCGGCAGACTTGGGGGTGACTACCTGGGATACTTCCCGACATTACGGTGTCTCTGAAAAAGTGATTGGAAATTTTCTAAACAACAATGCGTCCTATAACCCATTTGTTATCAGTAAATTCAAATGGAGTGATCCGGCATTGGAAAATGAAAAACTTGCAATGCAAGAGGCATTAGCACATTTGCGCACTAGTTTGCAGGTTTTGGGACAGGAACAGCTTCCGATATTATTATATCATACAGATAAGAACCAGGACATCGTACGCGTGATAAATATTTTGCCGGGAGTATTCAGATTATTGAGAGAAGAAGGGTTGATCAAGGCAGGGGGAATATCTTTATATTATCCGAAGGATGCCACGGCTATTTTAGATGAGCCTGAGATTGCGGCGGTACAACTGCCCATGAATGTGTTTGACCAACGTTTATTGGCGAATAAGGCCATGGAGGAACTGGCCGATGCCGAAAAATTAGTTTTTGTCCGCAGTGTTTTTTTACAAGGCCTGTTTTTCTTAACGGAAGATAAGCTCCCCCCCTCTTTGAAAGGAGCTACGTATTATATCGATGAGCTCAAAAAATTGGCTGATCGTGCAGAAATGACTGTTGCGCAATTTGCTTTTTCTTATGTCCGGGATATCAAGGGAGTCAGTAGCATTGTGTTTGGAGCAGATAATGTCGAACAAGTGGAGCAAAACGTTCAATTATTGAACGGTAAATCTATCCCGGACGAAATTAGGGAAAGGGCCCATAAAATATTTGGCGATATCGATGAGCGAATCATTACGCCGGGATTATGGAAGTTATAACTAAACAATATTAATTAATCGAATAGATGGATAATGTATTTAAACGTTTTTCCCTGAAGGGAAAAGTTGTTGTCGTAACAGGGGGAGCAGGTTTGTATGGTCAACCCATTTGTACAGCTTTGGCCGAAGCCGGAGCATTGGTCGTCATAGCATCCCGGGATGAGAGGAAGTGTACAGAGTTTGCAAGATCCTTGTCTGAGAAAGGATATCAGGCTATAGGAAAAGCCCTAGATCTGGCAGATGAAAACAATATCCAAAATTTTGTAAAGGATATCGCCTCTACTTATGGAAGTATTGATGTATTGGTCAACAATGCGGTATCACGCGAGGGGTTTAAAAACCTTGATGATATGAGCAAATTGGAATGGGAAGCTTCTCAGCAGATCAACTCCACGGGAATGATGCTCATCACAAAAGAAGTACTGCAGCAGATGCGCGCGCAGCAATCGGGCAATATCATCAATATCGGTTCTATTCAGGGAGTGGTAGGCCCTAATTTTCCTGTTTATGGTGATACGGGGATGACAAGTCCAATAAATTATACCTATGATAAGTGGGCAATGATTGGCTTTACAAAATGGATAGCCAACTATTACGGCAAATTTAATATTCGGGCCAATTGCATTAGCCCAGGTGGCTATGGCCCGGGTATAGCCGAAGCTATAGGCGAAAACGAATTTGTACACAATTATAAAAGACTAACACCCCTTGGCCGCTTTGCGGATGAAAACGACATACAGGGGCCAATATTGTTTTTGGCATCGGAGGCTTCGGCCTATGTGACCGGACACAATCTATTGGTAGACGGCGGTTGGACAAGTTGGTAATATTCATTTAAGAGCGATAAAAACTGAAATAATAGATTATGGCTTCAATAGAAAGTAAAACAACACCCCGGGCCTGGCTGGTCGTGGCTTTATTGTGTGTGGTCGCCTTGCTCAACTACATAGACCGCACGATGATTACGACGATGCGAGGTTCGATTGTGGATGCCATTCCCATGACAGATGCACAGTTTGGCCTTTTGACGGCAGTGTTTCTTTGGATATATGGTTTTTTAAGTCCTGTGGCGGGCTACATGGCAGATCGCTTTAGTAAAAGCAAGGTCGTGCTAATTAGTCTTGGTATATGGTCTTTGGTGACATGGATGACCGCTTATGCCCAGACCTTTGAACAGCTTTTATTGACGCGGGCATTGATGGGTATCAGCGAAGCTTGTTATATACCGGCAGCTCTTGCATTGATTATGGATTATCATAGAGGCAATACACGTTCGCTTGCTACAGGTATACATATGGCAGGCATTATGGCAGGGCAGAGCTTAGGCTTTATTGGGGGATGGATGGCAGAGGCATATAAATGGAATACCGCATTTTGGTTTTTTGGGGCTTTTGGAATACTTTACTCTTTAGTGCTGGTTTTCCTCTTAAAAGATGCTCCAGCCAGAATAGAAAATGAAAAACCGTCCGAACAACAAAAGATAAATTTCGGTAAAGGTATGGCTTACCTGTTTCGACAACGTTCTTTTATGCTGTTGCTTATATTTTTCGCTTTGGTCAGTATATTGACCTGGTTGATTGTCGGGTGGTTGCCCACCTATTTCAAAGAACAATTCGGTTTATCTCAAACGATGGCCGGCGTATATTCGACAGCATATATTTTTACATCAGCAATCGTTGGCGTGCTATTGGGAGGATTTCTTGCAGATAGGTTCAGCCGTCGAAATCCGAAAGGAAGAATCTGGGTTCCTGCTATAGGGTTATTGATTGCTGCTCCGGCAATTTTTTTAGCCAGTTATACGACAGTTTTACCTGTTGCTATTTTTTGCTTTATCACGTACACGATTACGAAATCTTTCAGTGATTCGAATACGATGCCTATACTCAGCATGATTGTCGATCCCCGGTATAGGGCCACAGGGTATGGTATTCTGAATTGTTGCGGTACCATCGTTGGCGGTATAGCACTTTACTATGGTGGATTTTTGAGGGATGCCGATATCAGTTTGAGCGCAATCTATCAGTTTGCTGTTCTATTTATAATAGCAGCAGCGATTACATTATTATATATCCGTCCTCGAAAAGAGTTTATTGAAAATTAGAGATATTAAGATATTATGGAAATCAGTTACAGCAAATCGAATGAGATGCTCCAACGGGCGAAGAAAGTATTAGCTTCAGGAGTCTCGTCCGAGTTTAGAAAATACAACCATCCTCATGCCATCTTTTATACACATGGTGTAGGAAGCAGGATATATGATGTGGACGGCAACGAGTACCTGGATTTCACATTGAGCCAGGGACCTTTGATCTTGGGACACTCCCATCCGGAGGTGTTGAAGGCTGTACATACATATACCGATTTGGGGCAAATATTTGCAGGGCAACATATCAAGGAGATAGAACTTGCAGAAAAACTTAATCAGATTATTCCATCGGCAGCATTGATACGTTTTTGTCTGGATGGTTCAGAGGCTGTGCATACGGCCTTTCGGATTGCCCGTGCGAAAACGGGAAGACAAAAATTTTTGCGTTTTGAAGGACATTATCACGGTTGGTTAGATAATGTTTGTTGGGGGAATTCAGCTCCATCTGCAGAAGCATTGGGAAGTCGGGAGAACCCGGCAGTATTTCCCTGGTCTGAAGGGTTGTCCCTTAACTCGAAAGATGACTCCATCGTGCTCCCTTGGAATGATCTGGATCTGGTAAAGAAAACATTGGCAGAAAAACACAAAGATATAGCGGCGATCATCACCGAACCAATCATGTGCAACAATGGTTGTATACCACCTAAAGAAGGGTTTTTGCAAGGGCTTAGAGATCTGGCTGATCAGTACGGTATTGCATTGATCTTTGATGAGGTTATTACTGGCTTTCGTTTAGGGCTTGGTGGTGCACAGTCTCATTTTGGCGTGACACCGGATCTGTCCATCTTTGCCAAAGCTATGGGCTCGGGATATCCCATTAGTGCGATAGTGGGAAAACGGGAATGGATGGAAGGTGTAGAACAGGGAAAGGTAATCCACGCCGGGACGATGAATTCGTGCAACCCTACCGTAGCTGCGGCTCTGGCTACGATACAAGTATTGGAAAGAGAAAAGCCTTATGAACGTATGTTTTATCTCGGCAAGAAGCTTATGGATGGTATTCGGCAGGTGGCGGAAAAATATAACCAGAATCTTTTGGTTCAGGGATTGGGGCCGATGTTCAATGTGAGTTTTACCGATCTGGATTCAATTGAAGATTTCAGAGATACTTTTCAGACAGATAAGGCTAAATTGGGTAGGTTTGTTGCTGCTCTGCATAATCGCAAAATCCGTGTGATCGGACGAGGTTTGTGGTATATCAGCACCGCACATAAGGAGGAAGATGTAGACTACGCCATTGGCAAGGTGGAGGAGGTTTTAGGAGATTTCTAAGGCATTCTAAATATTTCTACAACGTTTATAAGCCTTTCTTGTTCATTAGTATAGATGAATAATAAGGGTACAAAATCTTACTTTAGATCAATTTGGATCATATGCTTATGCGTTGCAACTGTATGTTTTGTAAAAAAAGCCGATGGACAGCAACAAGACTCGATTGCCCAACAGGATAAAGGTTCGAATGTTGCAGATGGAAATCCAGTACAACACTGGCAAGCTGTTGTTGATCAATGGTCCAGTGAGCTCGATAGCGTCAAACGGCGGTTGTCATGGGAACGCAACCCAACGGATACTATCCGGGTTGATAGTGTACTAACATTTCTAAAAACAAAAAAAGAAGAAATAACAACGCTGGAAAAATCTATGCAAACAGCAAAAGTAAACCTGATAGCTTATTCAAAAAAACCTTCACCTCTTGATACAACAGGTATTCTGGACGTATCGATCAATGATTCAACGCGGCTACAGTTTGGCAAAATACAGGATACAATTGAACGCATCGAAAGCAGCTTAAAGCTATTGATGGATGATATTGTATATCTTGAATCGTCGACATTACGACAACGTGAAGAATTGATTGCATTGCAAGATACCAGTATATTGGGATTTACTGATCCTGTGCGTTTAGGTAAAACGGTGCGAAAAAATCTGGTCAAAGATGGGTCTACAGTGGCTTATTTTGACTACCCATCGTGGAATGGGCGTATTTTTTTGATTTTGTGTAGTCTCCTTTATTTCTATTGGATGTACAGATTGGGACGGAAATCTCGTTATGAAGAAGAGGACCTCCGTTTGCACAAGAATGAACCACTGTGGATTCCTGCGCTGAAATGTGGTATTTTTTTTCTGGTTCTCTTACCTTTTACCTCTCTCTCTGTACCTGTCTGGGTATTGGAAGCCAGCTATTTTTTTATCTTTATTTTCCTTTATATCATTCTATATCCTGAATTATCCCCTTTAAAGCGCAAAGCGCTCGGCCTTATTTTTATCTACTATGTCGCGTTAGTACTTGCAAATCTTCTATTGTCAGAAATAGTATGGAGCCGGGCTGCTGCAATAGTCGTTAATGTAGCAGGTGTGGTATTATTGTGGATCATGGGAAGGAAGACAGATGTGGAAAATCCTGTGGGTTATATACCACGTTATGCCCGTTGGGCGCTCATTATAAGTAATATTTTGTCCATCGTATTAAATAGCATGGGATTTCTCGCTATGGCCCGGATATGGAATCTGGTCGGGGGTATTGGTTTGTTGCAGGCGATGTCGTTGCGTGCTTTCCGTGATATGTTATTACATGATATTGAAAATCAATACCAGCGTGCCAGAGAAGGCTCTTCGATTAAACGGTTTGATCTTAAACGTCTCCTGAATAGTTTTGACCGTCTGATTTATATATGCTGTGCAATTTTGATTGCCGTGGTACTATTGAATAATCTTCATCTGATGAGGGAGGCCAAGACAATAATGGATCGTATTTTGACTACTGCGCATAAGATTGGCGGTGTAACATTTACTTACGGTAATTTGCTATTGGCCGTGGCCATTATCTGGCTGGCAAATTGGTTGCAAACAAACTTGAAAAACCTGTTAGCAACTCCTTCTAATAACGAGTTGCAGGCACAGAAGACGACGCTTTTTCCTTTATTCCGGGTGATTATTTTTGTGATCGGCTTTCTAGTTGCTATCAGCATATTGGGACTGGGAATGGATAAACTTACAGTAATCGTAGGTGCACTCAGTGTGGGAATTGGTCTGGGGCTACAGAATATCATTAGTAATTTTGTGTCAGGTGTTATACTTGTCTTTGAGAATCCATTCAAGATCGGTGACTATGTAGAACTTGCCGATAAGAAAGGACAGGTAATGCAGATAGGTATCCGCTCCAGTACGTTGCTGACAGATCAGGGAGCACGTGTTATCATCCCAAATGGAGATCTTTTATCGGGAAGATTAGTAAACTGGACTTTCTCTGATGCAGATATCAGGCTGAACATGCAATTGACTGTCGATAATCTAACCACAATTGACGAGTTTAAGAAATGGGTAAAAAGAAAGCTTTCTTCTTATGAAGAAGTGGATCGGGCTATCCCACTTAAGGTGTGGACAAAGGATATTACCGCAGAAGCGTACCAGATTTCCATTCAGGTGGGAATACGTCATGTACAATATATTGAACGCTTCCGAAGTCGGTTTTTGGAAGAGATCAAGGGTGAGTGGCAGGAGAAACAGGTTAAGATAACATCCAGTTAAATCGCTGGATGCAATTATTTAGTTTCTCCTCTTTTTCTAAATCTGTTGATTAAATAGATGACGACGATGATAAATAAAAAACCGAATAAGATGGATAAAAACATAACAATATTTTAAAGTGAATAAGTACAGATAATGAACATAGGGCACACAAAAAAGTTCACTTCAGACTAGATTCAATGTACATCTTTGAAATAAAATGTAAATAATATGAAGAGAGATGGTCAAAAAATAAGTGTTTGGCAAGACACCGTCCAAGCTATCCCTTATCCAAAAGGTCAAGGTTTATATTATGATGTGATAATAATAGGCTGTGGTATCACTGGACTGTCAGCAGCATTACGGTTACAAAAAAAGGGAAAACGCTGTTTAATCTTAGATGCACATACTGTTGGTTTTGGAACCACAGGGGGAACTTCGGCGCATTTGAATGCAGTCCTGGACACACCTTATTCCGAAATTATAAATAAACATGGTCGGGAAAAGGCAATGCTTGTTGCGCAGTCTACAAGAGAGGCTATTGCCGAAATTGTAAGGAATATTCACGATTATCAAATCTCTTGCGATTATATGCCATATGATGGATTCATGTACGCCCAGACGGAGGAGGAAGGTGAAGAACTAGATAAGATTAAAGACGCCATTATTGCTGTCGGTCTTCATGCTTCGGATGTTACTTCTATTCCGGTTCCATTTGATATAGCAAAGGCAATCACATTTGGAGGACAAGCAAGTTTCCACCCGACAAAGTACATCATGGGATTACTGCAAGCTTATGTAAATTTAGGAGGACATATCCAGGAGTATGCCTTGGTGCAGGATGTGACCGAAACTCAAGAGGATAAGTTAGAGGTCAAAACGGCAGAAGGGCAAATGTGGGTTGCGCAAACGGTCGTTTATGCTACGCATACTCCTCCGGGTATCCAGTTGATGAATTTCCGGTTAGCACCTTATCGTAGCTACATTCAGGTTTTTGAATTGGAAAATGAAAGCCATTGTCCCGATGGGCTTGTCTACGACATGCAAGACCCATTTCACTATTTTAGAACTGTATTTATCGCGGACAAGCCTTATTTGATGGTAGGTGGCCAGGACCACAAGACTGCTCATCATGAAAATGAAAAATTCAATTTCCTTGAGCTCGAAGCTTTTGTGAATAAGCATTACGCGGTTAAGCAAAAGGGATATGAATGGTCTTCTCAATATTATGAGAGTCAGGATAGTCTTCCTTTTATAGGTGTGTATCCGGGGAAAAGACACCAGCGCGAGTTTATAGCAACAGGGTTTGGAGGAAACGGGATGATATTTGGGACCTTGTCCTCTATCATTCTTGCAGATCTTATTATAGAGGGTGAAAATCAATATAAAGAACTTTACTCGCCAGGAAGGTTTGGGCCATTATCTGCTATAGGGGATCTATTGGTAGAAAATATTGACGTAGTCAAACACTTTATTAAGGATCGTTTTGGCTTGGAAAAAATAGAAAGTATAGCTGAAATAGGAAACGATGAGGGAAGAATATTGGAGTATCAAGGTGACACGATAGGAATTTATAAAGATCCCGTCGGAAAGTTGTTTTTAATAGACCCAGTGTGTCGACATGCGGGGTGCATAGTAAAATGGAATAATGCAGAACATAGCTGGGACTGTCCTTGTCACGGTGCCCGCTATGCCGCCAATGGTGATCTTCTTAACGGTCCTGCGGTTGCTGCACTTAGAAAATGGTGATTATTATTTACCAGTTTCCATATGCGGACTGTCTACGGGTTTTGATTCAGGAGATCCTTTTTGTCTGAGGAAGATTGTCAGTATAACAATGGATGCTACAGATAAAAATTCACTCTGCCAATTTTGGAATGTTTCAAACCAAAACTGAGGCTCTGCCAAAAATTTTCCCACGCCAATAGGAGCCTTACCTTTTAGCAGATTCTCCTCGGAGAAACTTCTATAGCTTCCGTATAAATGTCCAATCCACGATAAAATAAAAAGAATAGCAAAAGCAATCGAGAGAGAATTTTGATAGAGACGTAAACGCCAGCCCCCCTTCTTTACACAAATAGGTGCATCTCGGTGGGGCACCGGAGTGCGATCTACTTCTTCTGCTTTATCTAAACTTTTTGATTCGGCAGATCCAATTTGACGCAGGGATATAGTAAGGACGACATATAATGCCATTTGTAAAAACTCACTTTGAAAGTTTTCAAAGGTGGCTGCGATAAAATGTCCGCTTTTTAGATAAGCTGTCAAAGAAATATACTTGCCTGTTTCTTCTTGATATTCGTCTAATCTCTCTTGCCAGCCAAAATATATCTGGGCGGCTAATGCTAATACAAAAAGTGTTAAGAACACTATCGATAGACTGTTTCTGAAAAAGAAGCTCTTCTTCATATTTTCTTTATATATATGTGTTGATTAAGAACCCTCGTTGAAAGCCAAAGTTTTTATTGATAAGATTTTCAGTATTAAATAAAGTAGTTATTCCATAAGAGATGGATTATATGAGTATAAATACGGATATTTTTAAACGCTTCAACTAATCAAGTCCGCTCCTTGTTTTACCAGAATATACGAATGAG
The DNA here is from genome assembly GCA_040392845.1 of Sphingobacterium sp. Lineage (GTDB taxonomy): Bacteria > Bacteroidota > Bacteroidia > Sphingobacteriales > Sphingobacteriaceae > Sphingobacterium. The sequence continues at coordinate 17,673 of JBEBVG010000002.1, forward strand.
GTTAATTTATTTATAATGATATAATATGAAAACGTATTTGAAAGTGTGTGTCGTAATTCTAGGAATTATCACACTGCAGTCTTTTATCCAACAGACTGCGGAACAGGATTTTATAACCAAATCGGTGGTGTCTAACCGTTTTGAAATAGCTATGGCTGAGCAAGCAATTGAAAAATCAGATAATGTGGCAACGAAAGCTTACGCGCGGGATCTGGTTGCTGACCATCAGAAAATCCTTGCAGAATTGGAGGCCTATGCGCAATCAAAAGGGCTGAATGTTCCTCAAGAGATAGATAGGGAACACCAAAGTAAACTAGAATCATTAGCAGTGCTTGACAAAGGCAGGTATGATCAGCTTTTCCAGGAAACAGCAATAGCTTCACATGAAAAATCTATCGCTCTTTATGAGCGTGCAGGTACAGATAATATGACCGAAGACGATGATTTCCGAACATGGATAACCGATAGATTGCCTTCTTTAAGATCACATTTAGCTAAAGCTAAAGCTTTATTAAATACTAATGGGAATAATAAAGAAACGATGCCCAAGATAATGCCCAAGGGAAAGGATACCATGATTAATAATTCAGAAACTTTGTAAACTGTAAGATGTTACCTTAATAAAGGAACATGGGAAAACTTGTAGATTATAAAAAGAAAAGGGCTTTTGACAAAACGCCGGAGCCTTCAGGGAAGATTCCGGCGAAAAAATCTCAAAAATTGCGATTTGTTGTTCAAAGACACCACGCAAGTCGTCTTCATTATGACTTTCGGTTGGAATTGAACGGTGTCCTAAAAAGCTGGGCTGTTCCGAAGGGTCCGTCTTTATATCCGAAAGATAAAAGATTGGCGATGCAGGTCGAGGATCACCCTATAGACTATGCCGGCTTTGAAGGAACCATTCCTAAGGGTAACTATGGAGCTGGTGTAGTAACGATTTTCGATTCGGGGTACTACGATTTTGTGGATTGCAAAGATACTACCGAGTTTGCTAGAAACCTGAATAAGGGTTCGCTCAAATTTAAACTTCATGGTCACATATTAAAAGGAGAATTTGCCTTGGTACGTATGAAGGGTGATGATGAAAAGTCTTGGTTACTTATCAAACACAACGATCGGTATGCTACAGATGTACCCTTCGATAGCGAAACTAAAGTCAATACCGATATTAAACAAGCGGGGATAGATTTCAAACAAGCCAAGAAAGAAAAGAATCCCTTACCTAAAATACCTAAACCAATGTTGACAAAACTCGTGGATAATCTCCCTCAGGGAGATGATTGGATTTATGAGAAGAAGTATGACGGTTTCAGGATTATAGCTGTCGGTGATGAGGAAGGTATTCATCTATATTCCCGTAATGGGAAAACTATGAATAGCTTATTCCCGTCGGTGGTTGGAGAACTAAGTTCATTGGATAGAACGATGGTATTGGATGGTGAAGTCGTGATCGAAGATGAAAAAGAAAAGGCTTATTTTCAGCTTCTGGCAAGTGGTGAACCTCTTCCAGGTTCTCTACGTCTACGTTATTATGTGTTTGATCTTTTGCAGCTACAAGGAGAAGATCTTACAACATATACTTTTAAAGAACGAAGAGAATTGCTTACCCTCTTCCTGAAGAAGATAAAGAAAAAGGAGATTATTCATATAAGCCAACAGCTCAGCGGCTCTCTTGAGACAATTCAAAAAAAAGCAGAAACACATCGATGGGAAGGAATAATTGCAAAATCAAAGGAAAGTATCTACCAGGAGGGTAAAAGAAGCAGCTTGTGGATGAAGTTCAAACTACGGCAAAGCCAGGAGGCCATTATTTGTGGCTATACTAAACCTCAAGGTGGTCGTTCTTATTTTGGTGCATTAGTCTTAGGTTTTTATAGTGACAATGTGCTACGTTATATCGGAAATTGCGGCACTGGTTTCAACGAACAAATTTTAGCAGATCTCTATCAACGGATGGAAAAGTTGAAAACATCGGTAAAGCCGTTTGATAAACATACAGTTATAGCTAAGGAAAAAGATGTTATCTGGATAGAGCCTGATCTTGTGTGTGAGGTGTATTTTTTGGAGTGGACAAAAGATAATCACTTGCGTCATCCTGTTTTTAAAGGAATACGAGATGACAAGGAGCCACAGGAGATTGAAAAGGAAAATGTTATGAAAGAAGAGAAGAATGAAGATACGATAACCTTGGGCCGTAAAGAGGTGCAGCTTACTAACTTAAATAAGATATACTGGCCGGAGGAAGGTTATGTAAAGGGGCAGATGATCGCTTATTATGAGCATATGGAGTCGTATATTCTCCCTTATTTGAAAAACAAGCCTATTTCTTTACACCGGTTTCCAAATGGTATTGATAAGGAAGGTTTCTTTCAAAAAGATGTGGATACAGACAAGATACCATCCTGGATCAAAACCAAAGCAATTTACTCGGAAAGCACGGACAAAGATGTCGATTATATTATTTGTAATGATAAAGCGACACTTCTATATATTGCTAACCTGGGTTCTATTGAGATCAATCCTTGGCTTTCTACTTATCAAAAACCAGAACATCCAGAATTCGCTGTCTTGGATCTCGATCCAAATGGAGCCGACTTTCAGGAAGTCATCGAAGTGGCCCAAACGGCACATACCATCTTTGAACAAGCGGACATCAAATCGTTTCTCAAAACATCTGGATCCACCGGGTTACACATTTATGTGTATGTAAAGCAAAAATATACATTCGACACGGTAAGAGACTTTGTACAATGGGTCGCGCAGCTGGTACATGAAAGTCATCCTGAAACCACTAGTTTGATACGTGATCCTAAAAAAAGGAAAGGACTGATTTATTTAGACTTTCTTCAGAACCGTCGGGGTCAGACCGTCGTTGCACCCTATTCCCTACGTCCGAAAGCTAAGGCTACAGCAAGTACACCATTATTTTGGGAGGAACTCACACCCAAGCTTCGTTTAGAGGATTATACCATTAAAACCATATTTCAACGTGTAGAAAAGAAAGAAGATCCTTGGAGCGAGATCTGGAATAGCCCTACCGACATTAAAGCCGCACTTGCTAAATTTTAAATAAGGCTTATGCCAGACTAGCTTTTAGTTTTTCTAATAGATCGGTGGATTTCGTGTGCTCGACATTGATCTTACGTATAGAAGCCCTTTTCCCTTTCGCTTTCTGCTTAATGATTTTCAGCAGCTCTTTGGTATACTCATTTCTATATTGAGATATGTCAAAATGTTTATTATGCTGCTTGATAAGCTGCAAAGCCATGTCCATCTCCTCTTTTTTAAGACGTACACTGTCTGGCAGCTTTAGATCATCTGTGGACCGGATCTCCTCCTCAAACCGAAGCTTATTCAGCACCAAAAGGTTGTTATAAGATTTAACAACAGCTAGATTTTCTATATTACGCATGACAAATGATCCCAGTCCAGCAGTTTTACTTTTTTCCAATGCCTTAAGAAGGAGTTGATATGCTTTTTCACCCCCCTTCTGAGGCTCCAGATAATAGGGTGTATCGAAGTAAATACTGTCAATCTCTTCAATTTTCACAAAAGAATGAAGATTTATCATTTTGTTTTTTTCGGGGCTTGCTTCTTCAAAATCTGATTCTTCCAAAACGATATACCGATCCTGCAGAAGGTACCCTTTGACAATATTATCCCAGCTGACTTCCTTTCCCGTATTTTCGTTCACTCTTTTATACTTGATATTTGCCTTATCTTTTCGGTCTAACATATCCAAATCGAGTGAGCTGCTTTGTATTGCGCTATAAATTTTGATGGGAATGTTAACCAATCCAAATCCGATCGACCCTGTCCAGATTGCTCGCATAATATGTCGATTTTATGATTTATAAATGAATAAGTTTCATGCGTAGTTAATAACGGTTGATCGTAAAAGCGCCAGTGTCTGTAGGCATTTCATCACGTTCCAGGACCACGACATGTCCCCCTTGTTCGAAGACCAGGCAACTGAGTTCATTGATCACGTCTGTATGAAAGGGTTGCCTTTGCCCTACGGTTCTATTTTCGGTATCGATAGTACCGCTGATAGTTCTATCATTTTCAATGACGAGGACGTCAATCTTACCATCCAATGCATCTTGAACGACACCCTGTAGCTCTGTGCTGCTTAAGTTTTCCCCGACGGCTAACTGATATCTCTCCAAAAGTGATTTTTTCTCTCTTTCAGCATTCTGCTCCATATTATCCTGAACTTTTTTCAGTAATTCTTCTTTACTTAATGCGTGTGGATTTATTCGAATAGGTAGAGGTGCTAAATTGGTGATTTTGCTAATTCTTAAAAAGTGGGGCTGATGCTCAGGAAGTGTCGCAAGTAGAAGAGGCTTTGTCTTTGTTACATTGAAATTGTCCTGCACGGCGCGATCTACTTTTCGGAAGAACCTATCCATGTCGATATCTTCCTCCTGACTTTTTTCCATATACCCATGGAGACCTACGCCTTGAACAGCTGAGCCGTGTAGATGGTTTTCAGTGAGTTCAGATCCCAGCGCTTCTGTCATGTTTCTCGGAATTTTTTCTGTTATATCAATTTCGTCCATGTGGTATTTGTTTCCTTCGTAAAACCGGACATTGTCTAACCCCAGTGCTAACAAGTAATAGGGTTGATTTTCGTTGTAAAAGTTGAATAGAGGTTTTACACAAAACGAATAGGCTACACAAGAAATTTCCCCGACCTCTTTAGGAAGTCGAAGAATCTTTGTTCCATGAGATGAACAGAAAATAGCGAGTCCACAGTCGTTATTATCCCAAAATGCTTTGTCATCGATCAAGCGTTCTAAAGGAAGCAATAGGGGTGCATGATCTGTGAATTGATGTTCTTGGATATAGTTTAGTGTCTTCTTGTACAGTTTTTTAAAGGTAATAGGGTCTACAGCGTTTTCAGGGTGGCGACGATGTGTTTTCATATAGAGCGAGATACATGGTTCTTCTTTAATCGCTGTTAGCTCTTTTAATAAATTCAAGTCTATACTTTGCATGACATTATATATTGGTGAAACACTTTAAGGTATAACATCTTGAGGATATAAGATGTTCATGCGAGAAGAGACAATACGTATTTAACGCAAAAGATGGGAAGCTGCTGAAGTATAAAGCCGGATATTTGCTTTTCATAAAAACTTTAGTTATCATCAACACTTCATGGATTAGTAAAAAAGAAAGATATGATGTTTAAAAAACTCGTTGCCGTAGAACCATTGAATTTGATTCCATCGGCTGAGAAGGCGTTATTCGATTATGCTGAAGAGGTAGTGATGTATGACAATATGCCTTCTACAGTAGAAGAAATGGCTTCACGTATCGGTGATGCTGACGCGGTATTGATCAGTTATACTTCTACTTTGGGTAAAGATGCATTAGAACACTGTCCTCATGTGAGGTACATCGGCATGTGCTGTTCATTGTATACGCCCGAGAGTGCAAATGTGGATATTTTGTACGCACAGTCCAGGGGCATGACGGTGTTAGGCGTCAGAGATTATGGTGATGAAGGTGTTGTGGAATATGTGGTGAGCGAACTCGTACGTTGTTTACATGGTTTTGGTGTAAAAAAAGATGGCAGCCCAAAGGAACCCTGGGATGGCGTTCCCCGGGAAATAACGGGGATTAAAGCCGGGATTGTCGGATTGGGTAAGTCCGGAGGAATGGTTGCAGATGCCTTGAAATTCTTTGGTGCAGATATTTCTTATTTTGCCCGCTCGGAAAAGCAAGAAGCTAAACAGAAAGGCTACCGGTTTTTACCGCTAAGGCAGCTATTAAAAGAAAGTGAGGTGATTGTCACCTGCCTGAATAAAAATACGGTGTTGCTACATACAGAAGAATTTGTCGCAATGGGTGATAAAAAAATATTATTCAATACCGGGCTCTCCCCGGCTTGGGACGAAGAACCGTTTGCGAAATGGATAGATAAGGACAATATCTGTTATTGCGATACATTGATTGCTCTCGGTAATACGAAGTTTTTAACACACCCCCATGTGAACTGTATGGGGGTGTCGGTTGGCCGCACACGTCAGGCATTTGATCGCCTGAGCGAAAAGGTACTGGCAAATATCGAGACGTTTCTCAAAAGACGATAGGAGACACAATATTTCTTAACGTGTTGACGATACTCCAGCCTGCAATTTCAGCTGTAGAACTATAGACATCGATCACCGCATGGACTTGGTCATTTTTGATTTCTATGCGGTGATCGTCTCCTACAAACCCGGGAGTAGACGTCATGGATACTTTCATGTTTTCTGGGCCTACAGAAGCAATAGACGCCGCGACGGAAACATTGACCTTCGTAGGAAATAGGGCAATAGCGTCGATAGCGTTTCCTTCAAAGACTTTCCTTTGTTCTGTTTGCAGCGATTCATCGTATACCGCGGTATTTTTTAGGGAGTTCGGTCCTTTCTCCGTATGGAAAGTTGCTGTACATTCGCCCATAAGCGTTGTCGTACGTAACACGTCTAGTCCACCGATGGCTCCGGACGCAATATGCACTCTGCTATTGTGCTGTTTTGCCGTAAGGGTGACTTTCTCGTAAAAAAACGAGTCAGCAAACGCGCCGATAGATAGTGTCACAATAGAAGACCCGTTCGCCAGGGCGGCTACGGCGAACTCTTTCAATGAATCGGGAGAAGCTGTCTCGACAATATAATCAGGTTTCGTGGCCAGTAGTTCTTCCAAAGTATTACATACATTACAAGTAACTTCAGGTGAGACTGCCTTGACCTTATCAGCAATCTGCTGTGCTTTAGCTCTCGTTCTGGAATAAGTGGCAATAAGCTGGTATTCCGTTAATAAATTAGCATTCAATGCATCAATAACTATTGCGGCCAGTTTTCCGCAACCTACAATGGCCAATGTCTTTTTTTCCATAGCGCCGAACATAGGACTTTTTTTTAATAATAAAAACTTATTGGTAAATAATCTAAATTTATCTAAGTTTGGCTAAAAATAGATTCTTATGAAAGAAATAACTGTTGACGAGCTGCAATCGATGATAGATGGAAATGCAGAATTTCAGTTGATCGATGTGCGGGAGCCTTTTGAATATGAGGTGTCTAACTTGAATGGTCTAAATATTCCTTTGGCAGGGATCAGTATCGAATCGGATAAAGTAGCAAAAGATATTCCTGTGGTTGTGCATTGTCGTTCGGGAAAGCGGAGTGCACAGGCGATTATGTTATTAGAACAACAGGGATTTACGAATCTATCTAATCTGAAAGGAGGCATTTTGGCCTGGAAGGAGGAAATCGATCCGGAAATGGACGTTTATTAGGTAGAATAACAAAAAATTAACAACGGGACAAAGTTAACTTTTTGTCCCGTTTTTTTTTAAAATTAAATATGTATCAAATTAGAACTAATGTCAGAGAATCACTACAGTTTTTTTAAAGGTGTAGAGCGCAATTTTGATAAAGCTGCGAAGTTTACACGTTTTTCTAAGGGAATCTTAGAACAGATTAAAGCATGTAATTCTATTTTACGGGTAAAGTTTCCCGTTAGGATAGGAGATCACGTGGAAGTAATTGAGGCCTACCGCGTGCAACATTCACATCACAAAACTCCCTGCAAGGGAGGTATCCGTTTTAGTATGGAAGTAAATCAAGATGAGGTGATGGCGTTAGCTGCATTAATGACGTATAAATGTGCAGTAGTCAATGTTCCTTTTGGAGGCGCAAAGGGAGGAGTTAAAATTGATTCACATAAATACAGCATAGCAGATCTCGAGCGAATTACGAGAAGATATACTGCTGAGTTATGTAAGAAGAACTTTATAGGTCCAGGTATTGATGTGCCTGCTCCCGATTATGGTACAAGTAGCCGGGAAATGAGCTGGATCGTGGATACTTACATTTCGTTGAATCCGAATGATGTCAATGCGAGAGGTTGTGTGACTGGAAAGCCCGTTTCGCAGGGAGGAGTCCGCGGGCGGACAGAGGCTACCGGTTTAGGGGTATTCTTCGGTATCCGCGAAGCTTGTGCTATACAAGAAGATATGGAGAAGCTGGGGCTGGAAGTCGGTATTAAAGGTAAACGTGTCATTGTGCAAGGACTGGGAAATGTAGGTTATCATGCCGCTAAATATTGTCAGGAAGCAGGAGCTATAATCGTGGGGCTCATCGAGTACAATGGTGCCATCTATAATAAAGACGGTATCGATGTGGAGGCCGCTCAGGCACATCGCGCAACTCATGGTTCTTTATTGAATTTTCCTGGAGCAACAAATATTATTGAACCTGCTGAGGGTTTAGAGCAAGATTGTGATATTCTGATCCCGGCAGCATTAGAGTCCGTTATACATAAAGATAATGCTGATCAGATTAAGGCCAAAATTGTTGGAGAGGCAGCAAACGGTCCGTTAACACCGGATGCGGATGAGATTTTAAATAAGAAAGGTGTACTTATTATTCCCGATATGTATCTTAATGCGGGAGGGGTAACTGTTTCTTATTTTGAATGGTTGAAAAATTTAAGCCATGTACGCTATGGCCGTCTGGAAAAACGGTTTAGTGAAAACCGTTATACGGATATTGTTAATTCTATTGAAGAACTAACACACAAAAAACTATCCGAATCAGAACGTAAAATGATAATGAAAGGTCCTGATGAGATTGATTTGGTACACTCTGGTTTAGAAGATACGATGATAAGTTCTTATAGAGAGATACGAGAAACTTATGTGAACACTCAAGGGGTGGAAGATATGCGTACCGCAGCATTTATCTGTGCAATTAACAAGATAGGGGTAGCTTATGAAGAATTAGGGATATTCCCGTAAGAATCAGTATGTAAGAAGATTTTTATACTTTTGCAGGATGAAGAAACATTTCATCCTGAACTTATTACTGAACTTGGGGATTATCTTTCTCATCATGAGTGGTGTGGCCGCGTATCGAAGCGGCAACATGTTGATCTTGGGGCTGTCAATTGCTATAGCGATAGTGCTCATCTACCTTAAGGTAGTATTGTTGAAGCATGTTAAGAATGAGATTGTAAAGAAGCAGATGGAGAGGACCAGGCCGGTAAAAATGAAAAAAGGGCATTCTAAAAGGTAAAGCCTTTTAGAGTGCCCCTATCAGGTACAGATAAGTTATTTTACAAAAGGAGGTTTTTTTACCTGAGCTTTGACGGCCTTATCGCGGATGCTGATAAAGATCTCAGTACCTTCTTTAGCAAAAGCAACATCCACATAACCTAGGCCAATGGATTTTTTCAGTGTGGGTGATTGTGTGCCCGATGTTACCCGGCCAATGACTTCTCCTGTACTGTCTACAATAGGATAACCGTGACGAGGGATTCCTCTGTCGATCATATCGAAGCCAATTAATTTTTGTGCAAGTCCCTGTTCTTTTTCAGCTTTCAGGTTTTCGGCATTGACAAAATCTTTCGTAAACTTAGTCACCCAACTTAGTCCGGCAGCGAAAGGAGAGGTCGTATCATCAATGTCATTTCCGTAAAGGCAAAAGCCCATTTCCAGACGAAGTGTATCACGGGCACCGAGGCCTACCGGTTTGATACCGTAAGATGCGCCGGCCTCGAATATGGCATCCCATATTTTTCTGGCATCTTCGTTTGCAACATAAATTTCGAAACCTCCGGCGCCAGTGTATCCTGTAGCAGAGACTATTACATTGTTTATCCCTGCGAATGTGCCTTTGGTAAAGGTATAGTATTCCATAGAAGCTAATTCAATCTCCGTGAGACTTTGAAGAGCCTCCGCAGCTTTGGGGCCCTGAACAGCAAAAAGGGATGTTCTATCGGAGATGTTTTTCATCTCCACACCATAGGTATTATATTTGCTGATCCAATTCCAGTCTTTTTCAATATTGGAAGCATTGACAACAAGCAGATAAGTCTGTGCATCAATTTTGTATGTTAAAAAGTCGTCCACTATGCCTCCTTCTTCATTCGGTATATAGGCATACTGGACCTTACCATCATATAACTTAGAAGCATCGTTTGATGATATCTTTTGAATAAGGTCTAATGCTTTTTCCCCTTTCAATATAAATTCACCCATATGGCTAACATCAAATACACCTACGGTCCTACGTACTGTTTCGTGCTCATCATTAATGCCAGAATATTGTACGGGCATATTGAAGCCTGCGAAAGGTACCATCTTGGCGCCCAAGGAAACGTGTAAGTCTGTTAATGTTGTGTTTTTCATTATATAATTAATTATACCTCTCTTTGCAAAAATAACAGTAAAAAAGATATTTACCTCATCCACTTAGAGCCTGTTTAAATTTTATTGCTAAATATTTTTATAGCTATTTTGAGAAGGATTTTTTGCTTCGTGTTTGCAGATTTAGCGGGCTAAATCCAAAATAGGAAGTGAAAAATAGACACAAAAGAGCATCAAAATATAGCAAAGACAAATTCAAGATAGGCATAATAAAATTTCGTTAAAATTTTAAACAGGCTCTTATATATCGAGCGATAAAATGCGTAGAGCCCGTTTAAATTCAGGTTGAGGGTGGGCAGTGATTTGGACCAATTGTTGGGAGGAGGGATGCGTAAAGGCGAGCGTCTGCGCGTGCAATAGCATGGTGTCCAAATCAAACCTTTCTTTCCATAATTTATTTTGCTTATTGCAACCATGGGGGCGATCTCCGATAATCGGATGGAAGATATGAGCGAAATGCCTGCGTATTTGGTGCATACGTCCCGTTTGAGGCTCAGCTTTAACAAAAGAGTAACGTGAGGTAGCAAATTGACCATAGGGTAAGTCGATTTCGGATCTGGCCAAGGTGTGATAGTGCGTGATGGCTTCTTGTGAATTTCCATTCTCTTTAAGGAGCGGATAATCTATTATCCCCCTATCGTCCGTATACCCCCGCACAATGGCCCAATATGTTTTTTGTACATGTCCTTTCATAAACAAGGTCTGAATGAAGGAATCTGTTTCTTTATCCAGTGAAAATAATAATACACCGCTTGTCTTCCGGTCCAAACGGTGTGCGGGATATACTGTTTGTCCTATTTGATCGCGTAAGAGCTGTAAGGCGAATGTCGAAGCGTCTGCAGCGATATTAGAGCGATGTACAAGAAGGCCATGTGGTTTATTAATCGCAACCAGATAGTCGTCTTGATAGAGAATGTCAAGCATGAAGTCTATAGGCTTTTTAAGGTGTTGATGATTTCGTCCACCTTTTCGTCAATTTTGGGTGAGAGCCATATGTGCTTGAATGCACCTCCACCAATAGGTGTTTCTTCGCCTTGCCATTTTATCTGAACTAAGGAAAATAGATAATAATTTTTTATCACAATATTGTTGTCTACAAAACTGTGGACAAGTTTATCTCCAAATAACGCCATCCCTAATTGTACCGCATCATCATGTTGATATTCAAGTTGTTTTTTAAGAATTTCCTTTGCTTTTGTCGTTAATACAACCTCGAACTCTTGTCTGCTTGGGTTGGTCAAAATAGCAGCCAGTATAATACCGATGGAGAGTAGTGCAAATATCCTTGTTTTTGACATTAATTTAATTTATAGTGAGCAATTAAGTTGAAACGTGGGATTTCTACCTGGAACAGTTCTCCATCAAACTGCCGTTCCATTGTATAGTAACCTTCCATATACCCCATTTCGCTTTTGAGATTACAGCCTGAGGTATACTGGTGTGATTCGCCGGGTGCCAGAGTCGGCTGTTCACCTACTACTCCTTCACCATCTACTTGTTTGTGCTCTCCTGCCGAATCGAATATTTCCCAGTGCCTGCGAATGAGTTTGGCGGTATAATCGCTGTTATTTTCAATAGTAATACGATAAGCAAACATATAATGCATATTATCCGGGTTAGAATATTCTTGTTGATAATAACATTCTACCGAAATTAAGATGCCGTTAGTGGATTGCGTAATCATCTCCCAAAAGTATAAATCATTGTTTATATTTCACCTGTTTATTTTATTTTTTATCGGTCAAATGGAGGGATATTTATTTAGGTTTGTAATATGAGAAAAGGGAAGCTCTATTTAATACCGGTTCCGTTAGCAGAAGGAGCGGAGCAATCATCGTATACATCTACGCATTCAATGATAATCAACCGTATCGATGAATATATTGTAGAAAATGAAAAGACTGCACGGAAATTTTTAAAAGCGGCGGGTTTAAGTATACCACAGAGTCAACTTATCCTGCATGACTATGGCAAACATGCACGTGAAAAAATTGACTTTCATGAAATTTTTACCAAAATAGAGCACGGTAAGGATATTGGTCTGATGTCGGAGGCTGGATGTCCGGGAGTAGCCGACCCTGGCGCCGACGTTGTGCGCGAAGCACATCACCGAAATATTCAGGTTATTCCACTTGTGGGACCTAACTCTATACTTCTGGCATTGATGGCATCAGGTTTCAATGGCCAGAAATTTATGTTTCATGGTTACCTCCCAATAGATAAGAACGATAGAATCCAAAAGATAAAAGAGTTGGAAGTGCAAAGCAAACGTGAAAATATGACCCAAATTTTCATGGAAACACCTTTCCGCAATAATGCGTTGTTTGCGGAACTACTTCGTGTTTGTAAGCCTACCACGATGCTATGTGTAGCGGCTAACATAACTTCCGATGACGAAGTAATCGTTACGCGGACTATTACACAATGGAAACAGACAAAACCAGTCGATTTACATAAGATTCCCGCTATATTTTTATTATTTGCTTAAGCTTTTGTATTTTTAGCTTTCTCATCACACACATACGTAAATTGGACAATAATAGACATCTGTTAAAATCATAATGATGGAGAGTATGAATGAAATGCTACAGGGTATAAGTAAAGAATACCTTGTACTGTTATTAGTTATAGCTGTTTTATTTCAGGTTATTTCGTTGATTCTTGCCTATCAGATACGTGCTACCCTACGGCTCGTCCGGGAGGAAAATCGGTGCTTAGTACCTGGTCAGGCTTGGGCGATAGCTATACCTTTAATAAATATTTTTTACAATTTTATAATTGTCAGGAGGTTGACAGATTCATTAAATAATGAGTTCTATGATCGTCAGATGGCAGTTGATGAGAATCCCACTCTTAAACAAGGCTATTTTATGGCATATTCTTTTTTGGCATTAAACTTTCCTTTACCGGCATTTATTGGCTATTTGATCGTTATCGCTTGTCTTATTTGTTATGTTAACTATTGGATAAAGGTTAATGAGCACAGAAAGCTGCTTAGGCTGGATTTACCAATGAATGAAGATTAGAGTTATTTATAAATATATGCTGGCATGAAAATAAGAGATCTCACACAATATCTGGAAACAGTCGCTCCATTATCCTATCAGGAATCGTACGATAATTCCGGTTTGATTGTCGGGCACGAAGATGATGAAATTTCAAAAGCCTTGATTTCATTAGATTGCACGGAGGAGGTTGTGCAGGAGGCGATTGATAAAGGCTGTGATATCATTGTTTCGCACCACCCGATTATTTTTAAGGGATTAAAAAAGCTGAATGGACATACCTATGTAGAACGTACGGTAATTAAAGCAATTCGGAACGGTATAGCTATCTACGCTATTCACACTAATTTGGACAATGTACTAGGGGGTGTAAGCTCGAAAATTGCGGAGCGTCTGGGATTAGAAAATCAAGCTGTTTTAAGTCCCAAGGCTGGATTGCTCAAAAAACTGATAGTCTATGTTCCCCGGACACATGTAGATGTAGTACGTCAAAGTTTATTTGACGCAGGCGCTGGATATATCGGCGGTTACGATCAATGTAGTTATAATAGTGCGGGCTATGGAACATTCAGACCATTAGAAGGGGCCAATCCGACTATCGGGAAGGTAGGAGAACAAGAGCGTGTAGAAGAGACTAAGATAGAAGTTATCTACCCCGCTCATATCGAACGGGGAATAATTGTCGCTATGTTAGCTACACATCCTTATGAGGAGGTTGCGCATCACATCTATACGCTTGACAACAAATTACAAGCTGTAGGATCGGGAGTGATTGGTAATCTTCCAGTTCCACAGGGCGGTCCTGCTTTTTTGGCATTTCTCAAAGAGCGGCTGAACCTACAGGTTATTCGTCATACACCTCTGGTAGATAAACCTATAATACGTGTAGCCGTTTGTGGAGGTGCCGGAGGGTTCCTGTTGCGGGATGCTATACGTTCGGGAGCTGATATTTTTGTTAGTGCAGACCATAAGTATCACGACTTTTTTGAGGCGGATGGTCGGATTGTCATTGCGGATATCGGGCATTACGAAAGTGAACAATTTACGCAAGATTTATTGTTGGAGATTATTCAGAAAAAATTTGCTAACTTTGCTGTCTTATTAACGGAAACAGACACAAATCCCATAAAGTACTTTTAATGGAACAGACTGTAGAACAAAAATTAGAATCATTGTGGGCCTTACAGGTAATCCACACCAAAATAGATAAGATTCGTCAGGTACGTGGCGAGCTTCCTATAGAAGTGGCTGACTTAGAAGACGAAATTGCAGGCCTTGAAACTCGTTTGGAGAAAATTCGTATCGAATTAGACGATTTGGAAGATTCGATCGTCAAGCGAAAAAATATGATTAAAGAGGCGGAGGCTGCAATTAAAAAGTACGAGGGCCAGCTTAACGAGGTTAAGAACAACCGGGAATACGATGCTATAACAAAAGAGATCGAAATCCAGGGATTGGAAATTCAAGTATGTGAAAAACGTATCAAAGAAGCGGAGTTTGAAATAAAAAATAAAACAGAAGCTTATGAGAAGACGCAAGGTAACATGGAGTTCAGCAGAGGCGAGTTAGACGTCAAAAAGCAAGAACTAAATACTATTACTTCAGAAACTCAAATTGATGAAGAAGCTTTGTTAAATAAAGCTGAATCTGCTTCGAAGGGGATTGAAGATCGTCTTTTGAAAGTATATAATAAGCTTCGTAGATCTTTTCGCAATGGATTGGCAGTTGTATCTATCGAAAGAGATAGTTGTTCGGGGTGTCATAACAAGATACCACCACAATTGCAGTCTGAAATTCGCCAACGTAAGAAGATCATTATCTGTGAACACTGTGGACGTGTTCTCGTGGATGAAATGATCGCATCAGAAGAAGCATAAAAAATAAAAAAACCGGACATTGTTCGGTTTTTTTATAACCTATAGTCTTTTAATCGATATGCGATAACAGTATTATCTTTATTGGATATGAATGAATACGCTAGAACGATGAATGCCTCTTGGCTATCCCTTTTCATCTTATTAGGACTAACATTGGTTTTCAGTATAGCCGTGCAGTTTGCAGTAATAAGTATAGGCTCTCTATCTATCTATATATTGCTGGTAGCTGGAACCTTGGGTGCATTCCTCTTCCCATCTCTTGGTTTACAGCATCTTGAAAAATATTTTGTTTATTTTCCACAGCAGCGGCAAAGCAAAGCGATATATCTTGTAGCCGGTCTTTTTTTATTTGTGTGCGGTCCTCTGATGCAACTTTTGGCAAAGTGGAATGCAGATCTATCGCTACCTTCATCTTTGCAGGCTTTGGAAAGATGGATGAAAGCGCAGGAGGAAAGCATGGCATTGTTGACCGAACAAGTTGTAATGGTCGATGATTTATCGTTTTTGTTTCTTAATCTTGTTGTCATGGCCGTATTGCCTGCTATCGCCGAGGAGTTTTATTTTAGAGGCTCCCTTATGCATATTGTGCAGCGTATGGTGCAGAACAACCATTTAACAGTCTGGATTACGGCAATTGTGTTCAGCGCTATCCATCTACAGTTTTATGGTTTTTTCCCCAGATTGATGTTGGGGGTATTCTTTGGCTATATGCTAGTATGGACTCAAAATATATGGATTCCGGTATTAGGACATTTTATTAATAATGCATCAGTGACAATTATGGCTTATTATTATGCGAGACAAGGTAAAACTTACCAAGACTTACAACATTATGAGACCTATCCTATAATTGTGTATATTGGTAGCTTTATTCTGACAGGTTTACTTGGATATTGGTTATGGAGAAAGACTGGATTAAGATACAGGCATATGAAAACGCTATAAAGGCTGAAATGGACAAACAATTGCTCGAAGAGCATGGGATTCCTGCAATCATTTTAAATAAGCAAGATTCTTCATTGAAATTTGGTGGAATAGAATTGTATGTCAATAAAGCAATGAATCAAGAAGCGTTAGCATTATTGGTGGAGTTTGATCAGCAAGGAGAGGAAGGATAATATGTTACAACGCACTATAACAGGTTTCTTTTTCGTTGTGGTATTAATCGGTGCAACCTTACTTGGCCCCGAAGTGTTTCTTGCTTTCTTCTCTTTGATCGGTATAGGATGTCTCTATGAATTCTATAGTATGGTAGCCAAAGAAAATATTAGACCCCAGATATTTTGGGGTTTATTGACAGCTTCCGTATTAGGTTTATTAATAGGATTACACTGTATCGATACAATACCTTTTGTGAAGGTTTGGCTGATCATTCCTATGTTTCCAGCCTTGTGTATTATTGCGTTATTCCAAAATCGGGAGAGACCGTTTCATGATATTGCCTATACGAGTCTGGGAATAGGTTACGCTTTTTTGCCATTTTTGTTTTTTGTGGCATTGGGCTTTGTCCAGGGCTCCTTTAATCCATATATTCCCCTTGGTTTTTTGATTATTTTGTGGTCCAATGATACGGGAGCCTATCTGGCGGGAAGAAGTTTCGGTAGACATAAATTGTTTGAAAGAATATCCCCCAATAAGACTTGGGAAGGTTTTATTGGGGGGCTAACCCTTGCTTTGCTGATTGCTATTAATCTGGCGCAGTATTTTGAAGGTTTGACGCAAGGGCAATGGGCTTGTATGGCGATAATTATAGGAGTATTCGGTACGTTAGGCGATTTGGTTGAATCTATGTTTAAGCGGAGCTTGGACCTAAAAGATTCAGGACATATTCTTCCCGGACATGGCGGCCTGATGGATCGGTTTGATGGACTCCTCCTGGCAGCCCCTTTAGTGTTTTTATTTTTACTATTTCTTCAATGATATGAATATACAGCGGGCTACCTTTGATTTTCTGGCAAATCTCAAAGAGAACAACAATCGGGAGTGGTTTCAGGAAAATAGACAAAATTATCTTCTGGCGCAGGAAAACGTTAAACTCTTTATCACGGAGATGATTACGGGCTTGACGACGTTTGATCCAAACATTAATACGGACATCAATGCGGCTAAATGTATGTTCAGAATTTATAGAGATGTGCGTTTTGCTAAGGATAAATCTCCCTATAAAAGCTGGTTAGCTGCTGGAATTTCCATAGATGGACGGAAACTGGAAGGACCGGAATATTATATACACATAGAACCGGAGGCCTCCTTTATCGCCTGTGGCTACTGGCGTCCGAAAAAAGAGCATCTGGATGCTATACGCCAGGAAATAGACTATAATACAGAGGGATTGACAAAGGCTTTGGCAGCAGGACAGTGGACAGTAGAAGACTTATCAGAAGAAGATAAATTATCGAGACCTCCTGCAGGCTATACCGCTGACGATCCCAACATTGAGTTGCTTAAGCTGAAAAGTTTTATTATTCACAGACCTTTATCGAACAAGTTGTTGATCGACCACAATGCATTACAGGAAGTTCTTACTACCTGCCAAAGAATATATCCTTTTAAAAAATATTTGCATGAAGCGATAGCGATCTAATAAGGAAAGCTAATTTTTCCCATACATACTGCAGGTGAATCCTTGATATGTCGAACGTTTTCAGGACTTCCTGTAACGGTTTCATTCGCTAATAAAGCAAAAAGACATGCCTCTTTAGCATCAGGATTCATGTTCAAAGCAGACACATCCGTAAGATTGATTTCTTTTGCTAATCCATTTCGGATATGATTCATGAGTGTGACGTTATAGACACCTCCTCCACTGCAATAGACACTTGTTGGTGTAAGTTCTGTCGCGATCTGTTGAATCCCCCGACAGATACATTGTGCTGAGAAAGCATTTAACGTTGCTAAGATATCGGCGTGCGGGAGGTGCAAGCTTCCCATTTTTTTATGGAGATAATCTAAGTTGAATAACTCAACACCAGTTGTTTTCGGGAAATCCAGTTGGAAGAAAGGGTCATCAAGTAAATTCTGCAGCAGATGCCTGTTAATTACTCCTCTAGCTGCTAAAGCACCGTTCTTATCCATGTCTTTACCATAATATTCGACCATATATTGATTCATTATTGTATTTCCAGGGCCGAGGTCCGTAGCAAAGGCGGAGGAATTGTCATTCTTGCGTGGAAGAAACGTAAGGTTAGCAATACCACCAATATTCAGTAGAATTCTATTTTCGATACTATCTGTATACAGCAGATAATCTCCGTATGCTGCCAGCGGAGCCCCTTCACCTCCGGCAGCAATATGTTTCTGTCGGAAATCGGAAATTGTAATGATCCCAGTCCGGACAGCTAAATGGTCGCCATCGCCGATTTGTAATGTACTGTTCGGTAAGGTATTATCATTAGTCCAAGCCTGTGGAGCATGAAAGACTGTTTGTCCGTGACTGGCAATTAAATCAACGTCGTTAGGATTGATCTGCCATGTGGATAAAGTTTCACAGACAAACTGCGCATGTATACGTCCGATATAGGCATGTAGTCCACATAACTTTTGTTGATCTATTGTTTTTTTCGCAAAGATCTCACGAATTTTTATGCGGAAGTCTGCGGTATAGGGTTTTGTTGCAAAATGTAATAGCTCAAGTTTCGTACTCATACCGCTTCCGTGAATACGGCACAAAGCAATATCCAGCCCGTCCAGTGATGTTCCGGACATAAGTCCGAGGATTAATCGACTGCCCTTTTTGCTTATGTGGTAGAGTTTCGATATCTGCGTATTCATTTCATCTATTTATATTTTGTTCTCCTGTCAGGTTTATAAAATTAAGGATATTCCCTTTTGGAATATCAAGGGATAATCATATTTTTGAGAAAAAAAGAAGAAAATGAATTTCCCAGTAGAATTAAAATACACAAAAGACCACGAATGGGTGCGTATAGAGGGCGATGAGGCCATCATTGGTATCACAGACTTTGCCCAGCGTGAATTGGGTGATATCGTATTTGTAGACATCAATACTGTAGGGGAGGATGTGGCTGCTAATGAAGTTTTTGGAACGATTGAAGCTGTTAAAACGGTATCTGATTTATTTATGCCTGTATCGGCAACAGTATTAGGAATAAATGATGCTATTGATTCTTCTCCCGAGCTAGTGAATTCCGACCCATACGGTGAAGGTTGGATTATTCGCGTTAAGTTGTCGGCACCTGAAGATGTTGATAAACTATTGTCCGCAGATCAGTACAAGGCAGAGATTAATGTGTAATTATATTCGTTTTATCATAAAATAAAAACAGCTTCTCATCGGAAGCTGTTTTTATTTTATGATAAAAAAGACTAATTGTCTTACTTCTTCATATAAGATACCTCTTTTACCGCTTTCACGATTTTTTCGACATTAGGTAATGTTGCCTCAACCAAAGTAGGAGCATAAGCAAGAGGTACATCTGCAGAAGTTACTCTCGTCACAGGTGCATCTAAATAATCAAAAGCATGTTTTTGAACATGGAAGCTTATTTCGGAAGAGATAGAGGCTAGAGGCCATGCTTCCTCAACGATAACCAAACGATTGGTTTTCTTTACGGAAGAGATTATAGCTGCAAAATCGATAGGGCGTACCGAACGTAGGTCAATTAATTCCACACTCACACCTTCTTTCGTTAATTCTTCAACTGCTGGAATGACTACCCGGGGCACCATTTTACCAAATGATACAACCGTGACATCAGTGCCTTGTTGAATAGTATGTGCTTTGCCTATAGGTAGGTAATATTCTTCTTCAGGAACAGCGCCCTTGTCACCATACATAACTTCAGACTCCATAAAGATGACAGGGTCTGGATCAATGATGGCGGATTTTAACAAACCTTTTGCATCGTATGGATTTGATGGTATAACTACCTTTAGTCCCGGAGTATTCGCATACCAATTCTCAAAGTTTTGTGAGTGTTGTGCTGCCAGTTGTCCCGCATTACCAGTAGGTCCACGAAAAACAATAGGACACGAAAACTGTCCTCCGGACATCTGACGTATTTTTGCAGCTGAGTTGATAACTTGATCGATCGCAACTAATGAGAAGTTGAATGTCATAAACTCTACAATAGGCCTTAGACCATTCATTGCAGCACCAATTGCGATACCGGCGAAACCAAGCTCAGCAATGGGGGTGTCAATTACGCGTTTGGCTCCAAATTCGTCCAACATGCCCTGACTTACTTTATAAGCGCCGTTATACTCAGCCACTTCTTCACCCATTAAAAATATATTTTCATCTTTACGCATTTCTTCGTTCAATGCTTCGCGAAGTGCTTCTCTGAATTGTATTTCTCTCATCAGTTTTAAAATAGTTCTTTTTAAGAATACGCAAAACTACTATTTTAAAATGATATTTTGAAAAAGAATCACCGTAGAAATGATGTAGGATAAGATATTAAGAAATTGGCGAGCCATTGGTTTAAGTTTTGGACAGCTAATGGAATGTCCCAGGCAGATTTGTCACGTATTTCCACATAGTTCGAGATCGATCGGACTTGCATACAGGGAACATTTTCTTTATGACAGACATAAAATATAGCTGCACCCTCCATGCTTTCAACTTGTACTTCCGGTAGCCGCCGTCGAATGCTTTCGATGGACAAAATGTTACCGTGTACCTTGTTTACGGTAATCGCATCCACTTGTGCCAGATTGGTTCGGATCCCATCTTTAGACTGGTTTGGCCAGGAAGATATCCCGAAACCTAGTTCATCAATGGTAATAAAACCATTTTCATCCTCTGCCCCTAGCTCGGAAAAGGTATCCTGAACCACTTCAATGACCGAACCGATAGCCAGGTGGCGCGAAAAACTGCCAGCAATACCTATGTTTAATACGTATGATGGAGTACAGCTATATAATGCCTTTGTCAATGCGTGGGTAGTAGCCAACATGCCTACTCCCGTAATGATGTAGGGGATTTTATGCTCCATTAAGAAGGGAATGCTTGGCGCAATCTCTGACTCTGTTGCTACGACGATCAGGGGTTTTGGATACATACCTTTTGTTTTGGATTACTAAAATATAGATTTTTAGGATTATCTTTGTATATCATGATATATATTACACGACGAGAAAGATTCTGTGCGGCGCATAAATTGCACCGCGAAGATTGGACTCCGGAACAAAACGAATCCGTATTCGGTTATTGCGCCAATCCAAACTGGCATGGGCATAATTACGAACTGTTTGTTACAGTTAAGGGAGATATTAATCCTGACACTGGCTTTTTGATCGATTTAAAGACGATGAAAACTATTATCCGCGAGAATATTGTCAAAAAATTAGATCATAAAAACGTCAACTTAGATGTTGATTTTATGAAAGGAAAGATGGCGTCAACAGAAGTAATCGCAATGGAAATTTTCAACGTATTAAAACCTCTTTTTGACAAGGAGCAGGTAGTCTTGCACAGCATTCGGTTGACAGAGACAGAAAACAATTCAGTAGAGTATTTTGGTGATTAGGATAAGTTATGAATAACAAGAAAATAGGTAATCTTACAGATTTCCATGAAGAAGAAATCGATGGTTACGTAAAAATAGATCAATACAATACAGACTATGTGGACCGAATAGCTCGTCATTACGTGGATATTTTAGATGCTTTGGGAGAAAACCCACACAGAGAGGGGCTTGTCAAAACACCCGAACGTGTGGCAAAAGCTTTACAATATCTGACACATGGTTATGATGTTGATGCCTCCGAAGTATTACGTAGTGCGATGTTTGAAGAAGAATATAGTCAAATGGTCGTGGTTAAGGATATTGAAGTTTATTCGATGTGTGAACATCACATGTTACCATTTTTTGGTAAGGCCCATGTCGCTTATATTCCAGATGGGCATATTGTGGGCTTAAGTAAAATACCACGTGTGGTAGACGTATTTGCACGAAGATTACAGGTACAGGAGCGATTGACGAATGAAATCCGGGATTGTATACAGGAAACTTTGAAACCAGCAGGTGTTGCTGTAGTCATCGAATGTAAACATATGTGTATGGCAATGCGTGGCGTGCAAAAACAAAATTCGGTAACCACAACATCAGCTTTTACCGGTGCCTTCCAGAATGATGTTACACGCTCTGAATTTTTACGATTGATTACGGCCTCTTTGGATTAAAAAAGTAAAGAAATTCTATGATTTCAGGTGGAGATGATATAAATGCATATTTAGAGGAAACTTGCGATCAAGAAAGTGCCTTGTTGAAAAAGATAAATAGGGAAACTTATTTAAAAGAAACAATGCCGCATATGCTGTCAGGGCATTATCAAGGGCGTGTACTAGCACTGCTTAGTAAGATGGTTTCACCTAATGTGATCCTGGAGATAGGAACTTTTACCGGATATGCGACATTATGTCTGGCGGAAGGATTGCGGGAGGGGGGCAGGATTCATACCATCGACATCAACGAGGAACTAGAAGAGCGGGTGTCAGCCTATTTTGACGAATCTTCTTTTGGTTCACAGATATGCTATCATATAGGCGACGCTATAAATGTCGTACCGACGATTCCGGGTACATTTGATCTGGTATTTATTGATGCAGATAAGAAACGTAACCTCATTTATTACGACTTGGTCATAGATCGAGTTCTGTCAGGAGGATTGATACTAATAGATAACGTGCTGTGGAAAGGTAAAATTCTGGACAAAAAGCCGGATAATCAAACAAAACAGATATTGGAATTAAATAGCGTATTGGCGAAAGATCAACGGATAGAGAAGCTGATACTGCCGGTACGTGACGGGCTTTTTGTGTTACGCAAAAAGTAATTGTTGGACTAAAAATAGAAATATATGCAACAATTTGTATGCAACAAATGGCTGTGGATGACGCTTCTGTATTTGTCGTGCATATCCATTAGCTTTGGTCAGCAGCGATTTACACCGGCAACCTATATTGACGAATATAAGAATGTTGCACAACAATTAATGCTGGAGACAGGAGTGCCGGCATCTGTAATCCTGGCAATAGCTATGCATGAAAGTGCCAACGGTAATAGCCGTATTGCAAGATACCTCAATAATCACTTTGGTATCAAAGGCAAAAACAACAGCAAAGCTATAAAATCGGCTTATAAAGGATATGAGTCTACTTTGGCTTCTTATTGGGATTTTATCAACCTGTTGAAAAGAAGAAAGTCTGTCCAGTCCTTGTTTGAAGGGAATTCCGTTACGGATTATAAACCTTGGATCTTGGCGATAGCTAGGTCCGGATACTCTGCTACCAAAGACTGGAGACATAAAGTACTGGCCACTATAAGCAGGTACAATCTAAATGAATACGATCAAGGGGTCAATTAATACATATTTATGATAAGATTATTATTTCCACTTTTCATAGTACTTGCACTACTTTCCTCTTGTGCAGCCAAAAGAGGAAGAGTATTATCAAATCCGCAATCAAAGACATCTCCTATCTCAAAACCTTCCACAAATACTTCCCTTTCTGGGCAAACTTATATCAACCAATACAAGGATATAGCCGTTCGGGAAATGAACCAATATGGTATACCTGCAAGCATTAAGTTGGCTCAAGCCTTGCTTGAGTCAGGCAATGGAAACAGTTATCTGGCAAGAGAAGCAAATAATCATTTTGGGATAAAGTGTGGAGGTGTATGGAGCGGCAAGAGTATCACTCGTTCTGATGATAATCCCAATGATTGTTTTAGAGTGTATAATAATCCTGAAGAGTCGTTTAAGGACCATTCGCAATTCTTGCTTAGAAAGCGGTATGAACAACTCTTTACATTGGATAAAAACGATTATAAAGGTTGGGCTAGGGGGTTAAAGCAGGCTGGCTACGCTACCAATCCGCGTTATCCGGAGTTACTGATCGACCTTATAGAAAGATATGAGCTATATAGATATGACCGAACAGAATCTTTTATAGAAAAGGAAATAAGAGAAGAGAAGGTAGAATCTATAATTGAAAAGAAAGCAAATATCGAGACTGTAGATAAAACAGCACAAATAAAAACACCAGTTAAAATGGTCATATATGAGGTGAAAGTCTCAGATACATTGTATGCTATCAGTCGTAAATATAATGTTACAGTAGAACAGATCATGGAGCTTAACGGGCTGACGAGCGACAGTTTATCGGTTGGACAGCTATTGGTCATTACGAAGTAGCTTTAAAAGTTGTAGTTTTACGGTGGTGAAAACAGTTGTCGGCTTTTTATGCACATTATTTTTATTTTTGCTCAGCCCTGTAGGGTATGGGCAGAAGAAAGTGGCTGGCATTGTTTTGGATAGAAATACCAAGCAACGGGTAGCTCGGGTATTATTAATAAATACGGCGTCCGGAGCAAATGTTTTCAACAATGTGAAGGGTGAGTTTTCTATCGAAATGCAAAAAGGAGATACACTTATCGCCAGAAAGGATGAATATAAAAGCGATACTTTGATCTATGTGGGACAAGAAGTCGTGGTAATCAATTTGCAGAAAACTTCAATCTATATAGAGCCTGTCACGGTAGTTGCAAAAAAGAGCCCGGAAGAAATTTTAGCCCAACGACAGATCGATTATGCGAAGGCCTATCGTTTAGCGGATGCTGGAGAATATTTTTCGGTAGGGCCAAATGGAGCAGGGTTGAGTATTAATACGATTTATAATTTTTTGAGCAAAGAAGGAAAGAACGCACGAAAACTCACAACCTACTTTCAACATGAGTATGAAGAAAATGTAGTGGATTGGAAGTTTTCGAGAACGTTAGTGAAGAGCGTCACGGGCTTGGATGGAGAGTTTTTAGATAACTTTATGATAAGATATCGGCCGTCTTATAATTTTGTACAGCTGGCAAACACATATCAATTGACAGCATATATACTATCAAAATATGAACAGTTCAAGATAAACCCGTATTTTAAGCCTTTACCGGATTTAACTAACATACAGACTGATGAAAAATAATATTGACATAATGAATTATAGAAACCTATTGGGTATCATTTTGGGTATATGTATGACAACACTGGCGCAGGGCCAGGAAAACTTAAAAGAGCTACGTGATAATCCGGAAGCCAAATTGACTAAAAAGGATACAGTTGAGAAAGTACAGGTTAATCCTATTCAGGTTCCGATACCGAAGCTTGGGCTAGAAGTCAATTATTGGAAGCATTGGACAAAATTTGGGATAAATACAAATCAGGCGTCTTTTAGTGATAACTGGAGCGCAGGTGGAGTGAATTCTGTGTCAATAGGTGGATTAGCCTGGCATAAATCAGATTATACAAGAGATAATTTCAATTTTGTAACCGAGCTGGATCTGAAATATGGTAAAATTAAAAATAAAGACCAACTGGCAAAGAAAAACAATGACCGTATTTTTTGGGATAATAAACTTTCTTACAAGTTCACAAAAGACTGGGCTGTCTATTTCTCTGTCACTTTCGAATCCCAATTTGATCTAGGATATAGCTATATAACAGATAAAGAGACAAAAGAAGAGCGTGTGAAGGACGTACAGACGGCATTTTTGGGTCCCGGATATTTTACCGAATCGTTCGGTTTGGAATACAAACCAGACAATACCTTTTCTCTTCGCTTAGGTACGGGTACGGCACGTCAGACCTTAATGATAAATGAAAGATCTAAGCCTTTGACTGTCGCTGAATATGCAGAACGTTATCCGGAAAATGATCCACTGAAAGAAGACCAAAAGAAGTTTGGATTGACTCCCGGTTACACGGTAAGAAATGATCTGGCTTTTCAGATTACGGCCAATCTGGACCGTAATCTAACGAACAACCTGAACCTAAAATCACGTTATAACCTATTTGCCGATTACAGGGAGTTAAAAAAACCCGATCACCGCTTAGATGTGACACTGTCTGCGAAGGTGGGCCGCTTAGTTAATGTTACTTTGACAGGTATAATGTTGTATGATAATGACTGGATTATGGAAGAAGATACAAAGGCTAAAATTCAATTTAGCCAGGCACTAGCTCTGGGGATGGTCTTTTCTCTACCTAGATAAGGTATTCTTCATGAAGATTTTTCCGACTATTGTGGTTGTTGGCTTCCTGACATTGATTGTAAGCTGTATGTCGAAGAAAAAAAGCCGGCAATCATTAGGAAGTGAGCTTGTATCTCAGATAGTTTTAGATACGGCCAAGTTGCATCTTGCCCTATCTCCGGAAGATATGCGAGACACTTTGAAAAAAGATACTTTTGTAGTGGATGGACAGGTTGTCGTCGATACAATACTGACGCCTGAGGAAAAGATTACACTTCAAAAAAGGAGGGGTATATACAAGCAAGCTGACTGGGCAGGGGCGATTCACTATGACCTTCGTAAACCCAATTTTGTTATTATCCATCATACATCACAGCATAGTGTGGCCCAAACTATACGTACCTTTCAGTTGGAACATACTCAGGTTAGTGCACATTATGTAATTGGGAAAGATGGGCGAGTCATCCAGATGTTGAACGATTATGAACGAGCCTGGCATGCGGGCCGTTCCAAATGGGGGCCGATTACGGATCTTAATTCCGTATCTATCGGTGTTGAGCTGGATAATAATGGAGAAGAACCATTTCCACAAGAACAGATCAACTCATTATTGATTTTATTGGATACTTTAAAAGTACGATATACTATTCCTCAACTGAATTTTATAGGTCATGGAGATGTAGCCCCTACGCGAAAAAACGATCCGAATGTGTTTTTCCCTTGGAAAAGGTTGGCAGAAAGAGGATTTGGTATCTGGTATAACGAAGACTATCTCCTGGATCCCCCTGCTGATTTCAACCCTATTGATGCGCTCAAAATAATGGGCTATGACACTAGTAATCTGGAAGCTACCATACAAGCTTTTAAAAGGAAATATATTGTAAAGGAAGTGAACAATACATTAACTTCCTACGATAGGGCTGTATTGTACGATCTTTACCGTAAATATTATTAAATAAATAGTATACTTCTTCTCGTATTATTTTCCAAAAGCTTCTCTGACTCGAGCTACATAATCCAGTTTTTCCCAGGTAAATAATTCTACCTCAAGTTGTTTTTGTTCACCGATAGAGCTTTCGAATGTCTTGGTTACTACTTGATGAGTACGTCCCATATGCCCGTAAGCAGCAGTCTCAAAGTACATGGGTTGACGGAGTTTTAGTCGCGTTTCTATACCGTAAGGAGTCATATCAAAGAGTTCTTCAATTTTAGAAGCAATCTCGCTGTCTGAATAATTAACCTTTGCAGTACCATATGTATTGACATATATTCCCATAGGGTCTTTTACCCCAATCGCATAAGAAATCTGTACAAGAATCTCATCAGCTATACCTGCTGCTACCAGGTTCTTAGCAATATGACGCGTAGCGTATGCGGCAGAACGATCTACTTTTGAAGGATCCTTCCCGGAGAAAGCCCCTCCCCCGTGTGCACCTTTTCCACCGTAAGTATCTACGATAATTTTACGGCCGGTAAGACCAGTATCACCGTGGGGACCACCGATGACAAATTTCCCCGTAGGGTTGATATGGTATTTGATCTGATCATTAAACAGAGTCTGTAGCTCAGGTTTTAACTGAGCTTTTACCCGTGGTATCAGAATATTTTTAATATCCTCTGTGATCTTATGCTGCATGAGTTCCTCGCTATCGAAATCATCATGTTGTGTAGAAATAACGATAGTATCAATACGCACAGGCTTATGATCGTCACTGTATTCCAGGGTTACCTGCGATTTTGCATCAGGTCGCAGATAGGTGATTTCACTGTTTTCACGACGTATAGCGGCCAATTCGTAGAGTAAACGGTGAGATAGATCAAGTGCTAATGGCATATAATTATCCGTTTCATTATTGGCATAACCAAACATGATTCCCTGGTCACCGGCACCCTGTTCTTGCCTTGTTTTACGATCTACGCCTTGGTTTATGTCCGCAGATTGTTCGTGAATAGCGGAAAGAACACCACAGGAGTTTGCTTCGAACATGTATTCAGACTTTGTATAGCCGATTCTCTCAATGACGGAGCGTGCAATTTTTTGGACGTCAAGATAAATATTGGATTTTACTTCACCAGCAAGAACAACTTGCCCTGTAGTGACTAAAGTCTCTATAGCGACACGAGCATCTTCGTCCCAAGCTAAAAAATTGTCTATTAATGCATCTGATATTTGGTCAGCGATTTTATCCGGATGTCCCTCGGATACTGATTCAGATGTGAATAAATATGCCATAGTATTTTCAATAATGTTTAACAGACAAAAGCAGAGTGTGTGTACTTAGGTGAGAAGCAAAACAGATGTAAGCAACGGTTTTAGCACTTTTTTTTCGTGGTTGCAATCTCCCTTTTTACTTTTCTATCGTAAAATGCAAATCAATCCACTTTTGTTGGCACAAAACTACGACTCTTTTATAATTAATAAAAGTTAATTTGTACATATTATCTTTATGCCATGATTCACGACGAGGTATTAGTATATTTACGGTTTGTTAGCAATAATTCATGCAAGCTCAACGAAGAATATTATTTGTAATTAATCCCATTTCCGGAGGAAAGAAAAAGACTGCGTTTAACAAAACAGTGCTGGAAGTATTGGATCTGGAAAAATTTCACCCTACATTTCAACAAACCGCAGGGCCTGACCACGCTTATGAAATAGGGCGCCAGGCTATTGCGGACAAGTATGATGCGGTGGTGGCGGTAGGGGGAGACGGGACTATTAACGAGCTTGGCTCTGCTTTAGTTGGAAGTGATATTCCGTTGGGAATTATTCCTGAAGGATCGGGTAATGGCCTAGCATTATATTTGGGTATTCCATTAAATGAAACTGCGGCACTCCGGCGTATTAATAGATTTGATATACAGGAAGTAGATTCGGGCGTCATCAATGGACATCCTTTCTTCAATATAGCTGGTCTTGGCTTTGATGCATCGGTGAGTGATAAATTTGCGAATGAGCAATTAAGAGGGCCTGTCGGATATTTGAGAACAATAATTAATGTACTGGGGAATTATAAGCCTTGTAAATATCAGCTTACCATTGATGGCAGTGAATACGAAAGAGAAGCATTTATGATCAGCGTGGCTAATTCCCCTCAATATGGTAATAATGCTTATATCGCGCCAAACGCATCTGTAAATGATGGAGTGCTGGATGTTTGTATTGTTAAGAAATTTCCTCTTTACATTCTTCCGATGATGGTGTATCATTTGTTTAACCGTTCGGTAGATCAATCAGAGTATGTGGAAATTATTCCCGGGCGAGAAATTAAGATCGAACGTGTAGATACTGGCCCCGTCCATGTAGATGGAGAACCATTGAACATCCAAGGTAGTTTGTATATAAATGTTAAACCTAATTCTTTAAAAATTATTTGTTAAATCGCTTTCGGCAATAGCAGTAAGCAATAGGCTAAGCTTAGAGCCTAAAGCCAATTACTAAAAAATATGGCAAAAAATAAAAAACAACGATTTGAAGGCATAGTGTATTCTACCGATACAAACTTTTCGTATCAATTGACAGATGATAACGAAGAAGCCGCTACACTATCTAAGGATAAGCAAAAGTTGAAGGTCCTGTTGGATAAGAAAGCACGTAAAGGCAAGATAGTGACGTTGGTAGAAGGATTTGTTGGTTCAGATAAAGACTTGCAGGAGCTGGCAAAAATCCTAAAACAAAAGTGTGGAGTTGGAGGCAGTGCTAAAGATGGAGAAATTATAATTCAGGGAGATTTTAAGCAAAAGATATTTGAACATTTAAAAGCGAGCGGTTACGGAGCGAAACTTGTATAATAATTTTTTATACTAAACCAGCTATTCCGAACGTTGTAGGATGTGAAATTAGTTTGTCTGAAGAAAATAAAAGATAATTATATAAGTGAACACTTACTTATTTTTAACATTTAGCTGTTTATTAATTTGCATATCAAAAAAAAAATGGTTTTTATTGCATAATATTTGTAGACAGCAGGATGTAGTCGCAAAGACACTCGTAGAGGGTATGGATGCCGCTGATGCTCATCCTCTGCATAAAACAATGAATGCTTTTAAATTAATTGCAAAAAAATTTGACTTTTATTCCAAAATGGTATATTTGTTATGGAAACGTCAGTTTTTAAGTAATAGTTTTTGCATATAAATAGGATAAACATAAATAATTAAACAAAGTAAAAATCTAAAAATTAGTAAAATGGCAAACGCACCAAAAACTAACAGCCCAGCAAAAAAAGAAAGTGGCAATTCAGGTAATTTATTTGCGAGTTTAGCAATCGTTATTTGTTTTATAGTGGGTTATCTCGTGTGGCAATATGTAATGGGTAATCCTAATAACTTCCAAGGTGGGGATCCTGAAAATCAACCTGTACCCGGTAACTATGCAGGTATGATATACCATGCAGGAGTAATTGTTCCTATCCTATTGGGACTATTCATGATGGTATGGGTATTTACCATCGAGCGTTTTATTGTAATAGGAAAAGCTTCTGGTACAGGAAATGTTGGAAATTTTGTAAGAAAAGTACAATCATTATTGAAAACAGGAAGTATCGATACAGCTATCGCTGAATGTGACAAACAAAAAGGTTCTGTAGCGAATGTTATCAAAGCGGGTCTATTAAAATATAAAGATGTAGAAGCTAACCCAGGCTTAGACGCAGAAAAATCAGCTTTAGCTATTCAAAAAGAAATCGAAGAAACAACAGCATTGGAAATGCCTATGTTAGAGAAAAATCTGAATGTATTGGCTACGTTGGTTTCTATCGGTACATTGACAGGTCTATTAGGTACGGTAACAGGTATGATTAAAGCGTTCTCCGCTTTGGCAACAGGTGGAGCTCCTGATTCAGCTAAATTGGCGAATGGTATTTCTGAAGCCTTGATTAATACTGCTACGGGTATTGCGACATCAACTTTTGCGATTGTTTTCTACAATATCCTGACAGCTAAGATTGATAAATTAACATACTCTATTGACGAAGCTGGTTTCTCTATCGTACAGACGTACGCAGCAAATCACAAATAGGTAAAGTTGCTTACCGAAAATATTTTTCATTTTTTTATGGAAAGTACTTTTGGAAAGCATCATGAAAGAAAACAGAGTTGTTTATTTTTAAAGATTAAAAAGAAATGGGAAAAGCAAAAGTAAAAAGAGCCAGTACATCGATCGATATGACGGCGATGTGTGACGTATCTTTCTTGCTTCTTACGTTCTTCGTTCTTACAGCGACAGCGAGACAACCAGAAACATTGACTGTCGATACAGCGCCTTCCTATTCTCAGGCAAAACTTCCCGATGGTAATCTTGCAATTATTACAGTAGGTGATGAGGGCAAAGTTTTCTTCAGCATGAGTGATCAGAATGTTCGTGTAGAGGCATTGAAGAGTGTGGGAAACTTGTACGGTATTGAGTTTACTCCGGAGGAACAGGCACAGTTTCAGGGGATGGAAGATTTTGGAGTTTCTATCCGTAACATGAAAGAATTGTTAGCTATGGATCCGGGAGCGAGAGCCGCTGTGCAGAGAGGTATTCCGGTGGATTCGACGACGAATTTGTCTAATGAATTGTCATCATGGGTAAAGCAAGCAAGATTAGCATCGGCTAAGATATTGCAGAACAGAGCGATAGCTGATGGAAAGGATCCGGATGATATCGAACTATTAACGGTAGCCATTAAAGCAGATGCTGATGAGAAGTTTCCTAGTTTGAACCTGATCATTGAAACGTTACGTAACCAGAAGCAGAATAAGTTTAGTTTTGTTACCGGTCTTAAATCGACTGAACAATAATATTAAAAGCAAATGGCAGAATTAAATCAAGACGCCGGTAAGCAGGCCAAAGGCGGGAAAGTAAGAGCAAAGAAAAATGGCGGTAAGGTCGATCTTACAGCAATGGTAGACTTAGCATTCTTATTGATTACGTTCTTTATGCTGACTACATCTCTGAATAAACCACAGGCGATGGATGTGGCCATGCCGGACAAGAATGTGGAGACGGACAAAAAGGATGAGGTAGATATCGATGAACACCGTAGCGTAACGTTGGTGTTAGGCTCTAATGATAAATTAATATGGTATCAGGGTGCTGTCGGTAATCCACTTCAAGGTCCTACAGTAATAGATTATAGTAAAGATGGCTTACGAGCGGTTTTGTTGAGCGTAAAAGAATTGGTGCCTAGACAGACAGGTGGTAAAGATGTAATTGTCGTTATTCGTCCGAGTGATAAATCTGTCACAAGGAATATCATTGATGCGCTAGACGAAATGAAAATTGCGGACATCAAACGCTATATGATCTCTAACCGTATCATGAAGGAAGAAATTGAGCTATTGGAAAAGGAGAATATATATAACGATTAGTAGAGGTTATATGTATTGTTATAAAACAAAAATAATATGTTTGAAAAATTAAATATATTTAAGAGTGAGTGGCTTGATGTAGTCTTCGAAAACAGGAATAAGGCTTATGGAGCTTATGAACTGCGCAGATTGGGGCCAAGAGCGACGAACACGGCGTTGTTAATCGTTTTGGCAGCTGTAGCGTTGTTCGCTATACCTCAGGCTTTCAATCTCAAGTTGTTCAACAGTTCAGCACCTAAGGAAGAAATCGCTTTCACGGAAGAATTAACTCTGGAGAATTTGCCAGAACTTCCTGAAGAAGAAGAGAAACCTCCTGTTCAGGAGGAGGCTCCGAAGATTGCGGAATCAAAACCAGCATTAGATGTTGTAGCTTTACCTGAGATCAAGCCTGTACCTAAGGAAAAGGCTGTCGAAACAGAAGTTGCTACTGTTGAAGAAGCAACAGATAAGAAGAAACTTATCGGTCCCGTGGCAATGAAGGGTATGAAAGGCGGAAGTATCACTACTGAAGGTAAATGGGGAACGAAAGATGTAGCAGGATCAGCAACAGGTAGTACCAAAGGTGTTGAAGATGGTACTGGAGAAGGAGATCGTATCTTCGAATCCGTTGAAATCAATCCTTCGCCTAAAGATGGTATGGATGCGTTTAGAAAATGGATTGCAGACAACTATCAATATCCGGCAGGTGCGATTGATGCAGGAGTGAAAGGTACTGTAACCGTTTCGTTTGTCGTAGAGCGTAACGGAGAGCTGACAGATATAAAGGTTCTCAAGGATTTGTCTTACGGTACAGGACAGGCTGCGATTAGCTTATTAAAGCGAGCGAAAAAATGGAACCCGGGAATACAAAACGGGCGTCCGGTTCGTGTGGCCTATACGCTTCCGATTCGTTTGGACTTAACACAAATGTAATGAGTTTTAGTACTAACTCAAGAAATAGTAAATTTAGACAGAAATCGCCGACACAGCGATTTTTGTCCATTTTGGGACTATGTATGTTCTTGTTTTATTTCACTCTAGGACTTTTGATTATCTTTTGGAAAAATTTTCCGTTGGAGATTAACCCTACCTATAAGAATATGTTCGGTATATTATTGATTGTATATTCTTTTATGCGTTTTGCAAGGTTGTGGCAAAACAATTTTATGCGTTAAAAATTGTTAAGACTTAATCTTTTTATTAAAATTTTATTCATATTGACATGAAAGCTGGATTATACATTGTTGTTCTCTTTATATCTTTCGTTGTATTGGCTGCTTGTTCATCCGGTAAAAAGAAAGAAAAAAAAGACGATATACTATCCGGAGAGCTCTCTGTCAGTGTTGACGAAACAATATTACCGCTCTTTATAGAGCAAAAGGAGGTCTTTGAAAGTTCATACTATAATGCGAAAGTTCATGCTTTGGCAAAGCCTGAAGTACAAGCTGTCAATGCCGTGCTAAAAGGCGAAGCACATATTGGTTTTTTTGCCAGGGAATTTTCAGAAGAGGAAAGAGATAATTTTAAGAGCCAATCTATTGAAGGACGGGTCTACCCGGTAGCATATGATGGTATCGTACTTGTAACAAATGTATCAGGAGCAGATACAAGCATGAATGTTAAAGATATCATTGCATTGTTGAAAGGGGAAAAGGTGAAGAATGTCAAATTGGTGTTTGATAATTTAAATTCCAGCGTCTTGCGTTATTTTATAAATCTAGGAAAGATTGATAAAGTCGCAAGTACAAATGTAGAGACATTGAATGGTAGCGATGAAGTATTGGAGGAGATCGTAAAAACTGCTGGTAAAATTGGTTTTATAAGTTATAATCAATATTTATCTTTGAAAAGTTCTTTTACAGAAATGGAGAAAATTCGTATCTTAAGCGTGCTAAATGAGGCGGGAGGGAGACGTCGATATGTTTTACCTTCTCAAGCAAGTCTTTCGACAGATGAATATCCGTTAAAAAGAACAATATATATGTTAAACTATCAACCTAATATGGGGTTGGGGGTTGGATTTTCCGCATTTATGACAGGAGATCGTGGGCAGCGGATAGTATTGAAATCAGGGTTGTTACCGGTGATAATGCCGGGAAGAGAGATTATAATTAGAGATAGAATAAATTAGTAATAAAATAAGAATATAATACGATGATGACAAAAAGTAAATTATTTTTGAGTCTTTTAATGGCCGGGGCAGTGGTGGGTTCTGCGACTGCGCAAAGGTTAAAAGATGCAAAAGCAGCAATTGAGGCGGAGCAATACGATAAGGCGAAGGAGATGCTGCAGACGTTGGTTGATAAGAAACCTAAGGATGGTGAGAATTACTTTTATTTAGGTCAAATATATCTGATCAACGAAAAGGTTGATTCCGCAGCTTTAATATTCAATCAAGGAGTAACGAATGCACCAAAAGAGCAGTTAAATCAAATAGGTTTAGGGATAGTGGATCTGGAAAAAGGTAACGAAACTGCTGCTGAGCAAAAGTTTACAGCGGCTACGTCTTCCTTAGGTAAAAAAGATTATCTTCCTTTATATTATATTGGACGAGCTTACATTGATGCTCCGAAACCGGATTATGCAAAGGCGATTGATTATCTGACTCAAGCAAAAGCAAAGAATCTCAAAGATCCGGAAATTTTGGTTGGATTAGGTGATGCTTATAGTGGCATAAAGGGAGAAGCTAGTAACGCTTACGTGAATTACAGGGATGCGTTAAACTTAGATCCTAATTTGGTACGGGCACACGTAGGACAAGCTATTATCCAACGTAGGGCGCAAGCTTATGATGTGGCATTGGAGAATTTAGCTGAGAAAGCCAAGGAATATCCTAGCTTTGGACCGATCTATCGTGAATTAGCAGAGACTCAACTGGAACTGGCAAAGACTTTACCCGATAATACGGATGAAGAAAAGGCAAAATACGAATCGGAAATCAAAAAGGCAGTAGATTACTATAAACAGTATCTACAGGTCACAGGAGATAAGTCTGTAGAAGCTAATGTACGTTATGCCGATTTCTTGGTTTGGGGACAGCAGTATGAAGAACTTAAAAACGTAGCCCTTCAATTGGCAAATGCACCCGGTGTAGATGCGAAGGTATACCGTTACCTGGGTTTGATTGCGGTTAACCAGGATGGTGATTTTGAAAAAGGAGCTGAATATTTTGGTAAGCTCTTCGCTGAAGCTGATACGAGCCGTTTAATTGATATAGATTATCTATTTGCTGGCTTTGCTAATATTCAGACTGGGAATGCTGCTAAAGGTGTTCCATATTTAGCTAAAGCACTGGAGAAAAATCCAGAGATCATGCCTGAAATTGGGTCTGCAGGGATGTTGGCATTCCAACAGGGTAACTATGATGTAGCATCGGCTATATTAAGTGTACCTGCAAAGCAAAAAGGTACGGATTATTATTATGAGGCCAATTATGTTTTAGGAAATGCGAGCTTCCGTTCAGGAGTAGCCAAAAAAGAAGCGGCGACAGCAGCAGCACAGGGTGGTGATTCGACGAATGTGACAGCGGTTGATACGGCGTCTTATATGCCGGATTTCCGAAATGCGTTGAAAGCTTTCGATATCATTATTAAATCGAACGATCAAAAGGTATATGATGAGTATTTGGCTGGTGCGCTTTATTTGACAGGGTACGTTAATATCTCATTAGATAATGTCAATCCTGAAACACCTGAATTGTGTAAGGGTCTATTTGTACCTGCTTTTACACAGT
This sequence comes from Sphingobacterium sp., assembly GCA_040392845.1. Taxonomy (GTDB): domain Bacteria; phylum Bacteroidota; class Bacteroidia; order Sphingobacteriales; family Sphingobacteriaceae; genus Sphingobacterium. Next base: position 53,813 of record JBEBVG010000002.1, read on the forward strand.
TGACAAAATTATTAAAGGATAAGCAACTTCAAGGACAGGAATTGACTGATGCAGAGCGTGGATATTTGGTTGATGCATACAATTATATCGGCTACTTCCATGTTACTAAGGAAGATTATGCAAGTGCATTAGCATCGTTTGAAGAGACCGTAAAGGTCGCACCAAACGACGAGTTTGCTAAAGCGTATATTGAATATCTAAAGAGTTAATTCAAATAGTTGATACTTAATGATAAAAAAGGGAACTTCCTAAAGAGGTTCCCTTTTTTTATCGCCTGATGTGCTTTATCTAATGAACTTAGCTTCTAGCTGCAATAAGCATGGACTCCAGTTCCATTAGGTTTTGAGCGATGATGTCGGGAACTGTGTCCGATATCCCGACGATGTCCATTGTTGTCTCACCAGAAAGGACGAGTACTCCGATTGCTCCAGCATTTTGGGCCATTTTGACATCTGTATATATTCGATCTCCAACCATTAAAACTTCAGAAGGTTGTAGCTTATAACGTTCTAAAATCCCATCCAGCATACTAGGGTTTGGTTTTCCTACGACAATGTCCGGAAGTCTGCCCGTAGCATGTTCAATACATGTGTAAATTGCACCACAATCTACCAAAATAGTTTTCTTGTCTGTTGGACAAACACGGTCCGGATTCGTTGCTACATACGGAAGTTTTTGAGCTACCCACCAAGAAGCTCTGCACAGGCGATCGTAGCTAAGGGTCATATCGAAGCCGACTACAACTGCATCGGGCGTATCGTCCTCATCATCAGCAGTGGAGATAAAGCCAGCTTGCTCAAACTCTTTAATCATGCTAGGAGTACCTAATAAGAAGAGTCTTTTTGCTTTAGGTATGTTCGTTTTTATATAGGATATTGTAGCCTGAGCGGATGTATACATCTCTTCCCTCACGGCATTTATACCCATTTTAGATAAATGGACTAAATAATCAGACGTACTTTTTGATGGATTGTTGGTAAGAAAGGAATATCCGATACCCATTTCTTTTAATTTAGCTAGAAAAGGAATCGTAAAAGGGAACAATGTTGTACCATTATATATGGTACCATCCATATCTAGCGCGATATGTTTGATATTTTTTAAATGGTCGTATAACCTTTCCGTGGTGTTTAGTCTGCTGCTATCAATATATTTATATTCGTTCATTCGATTTTCAGTAATTATTCAGATTCATAACCGTGTGCTTTAGCTTTCCACATAAGGGCAAAGATGAATACGCAGAGTACAGCCATACCTATCATCATCATAAAGACGTAGTCCCAGGCTTTCCCAGGGCTGACCTTATTTATAGTATCCACCATAAAACCAATTCCAAAACCAGATACCAGACCACTAGCATAGCCAAATAAGCCAGTCAGGCCGTTGGCAGTGGCTGCAGCCCTGTTGGTCGCTTGATTCGCAGCGGCAATACCAATAAGGGCTTGGGGACCGTAAATAAAAAAACCGGACATAGCCAAAGCCAGTATCATGCCCCAGGATGGGGTACTGTCTGGCAAGTATAAAAATATAGTCATGAATATGGCAACACCTATCATGCAATATAAAGAGGTGCGATGTGCTTTTCCTTCAAGATACCTGTCGGTGACCCAGCCGGCGGCAAGCATGCCGATGATACCAAAAATTTCAAAAACAGCGACTGTCCATCCGGCATTAGTCAACGTCATACCGTGCGCTTCTTTTAAAAATGTCGGTCCCCAGTCCAATACAGCAAAACGAACGACATAGACGAAGAAATTGGCTATTCCAAGTATCCATATCCATTTATTGCGATAAACTGCTTTACGGACGAAAGCCTTAAATTCAGCAGAGGAATCCTTTCCCCTTTTATGTGTTTTATGTAATTCGGGCAAGCCCACTGATGATGGTGTGTCACGCAAGCCAAGGAACAACCCTATAGCCCCTGCCAGAGCGATGGCGGCCGGTATCCAAAAACACCACTTCCATGCCCCATAATGAGAGGCGGATTCGAGAACACTTTTCATTTTTTCGGTATCCGAAGGATCTACCTTCAAATTTGCCGCAATCGAGGCAATTACTTCGGGATTATCACTCATATTAGTACCCAGCGAGCCCATGATATAGCCAGCAAGAATGGCTACCAGTGCGGCCCCGATGGAGTGCGAGGTATTCCAAACCGACATTTTTGTCGCCAATTCATTTTGGGGTATCCAGTGAGTTAACAGCCGGGCAACGGGGGGAAAACCACTTCCTTGGAGAAGATTATTTAAAATCAGGATCACTCCGAATATCAGCACCATGGTATTTGTGAACATCGGGCCGCCCGTTTGTCCAGTAAAGACAACACTAAGATCGGCTCCCCAGCCGAAAGCGAAATTAGCTAGTGCGCATAAGAATAATCCGATGGACATGTGGTAACGGGCATTCATCCTGTCAGCTATCAGACCATTGAGAAAACGTGACACACCGTAAACGATGGTAACCAATGTCATGATAATCCCAAAACTTGTTTTTGTAATCCCATATTCAGCTGTTAAGCCAGGAATGGCAAAGGAAAAGTTTTTACGTACAAAATAGAAAACCGCATAACCTATCATTGTCGTGATAATCGTACGTGTCTGCCAATACTTGAATACTTTTTCTTCTTTCATGTTTTTTGATTTAGGTCGCTGTTTTTCATTTTTGTATAGCAGGCTAATTTAAAGATTTTTCCCAAATTCCACCACTGCCAAAGAGTTTATCTAAAAACAAATCTGTTGTATTGGTACGAACTAGTAAATCCAATATAGTAAAGCGGCGTCGAATGTATTGCGCCCTTTGGAATGTCTTTTTGAGATATATTCGCGAGACACCGATCTGTTCCGGTCGATAAGGAGCCCCTACCATCCTCAAGCGGTTTTTGGCTTCTTCAAAAGGAACTAACTGTTTATGGAGCCGTTCTCTGATTTGTGGCCAATTGTCTTTTAATATTTGTAGTTGTTTTGCAAGATCTTCTTTTCCAATATATTTTGCTTTTGTTTCCTGTACCCCGATTTCGGGGAAATCAGTGTCCTTAAATAAAGATCGGGCATCCTCTTCGAGTTCTTCTGCTGACGGCCAGGCTGCGCAACATTTTTCAATGTTCAGTTGGTCAAAAGGATATTTTAAAACCTCTTCATATAATGCCGTGATTGCCAGTGTACCGATAGCCACCTGGAAGCCATGGGAGATAGATTTACCATCGTTGGTATGGTGTTCCATATTCCACAAGTGACTGAATTGATGTTCAGCACCTGAGGCGGGTCGGGAAGATTTAGACCATTGCATAGCAAACCCTCCAAGCATCAGTCCGCTGGTCAGTTCAAAGATTGCCTTTTCATCGCCTTTATATACACCAGTCGGATCGGATAAGGCATTATGTAGCCCATCTTGGACAATAGACCAAGCCTGAGGGTCGATCGGTTCTACTTGTAGACTGTCGGCTAGTATCCAATCCGCTCCTGCTGTTATTTTGGCAAATAGATCGGCATAACCTGAAGCAGTCATCTCACGCGGAGCTTTTCGAATAATTGCGATGTCTGCTACACACACTGCTGGTGCGGGGCAATTAAAGGTTTGTTTAGCACCACCTGCTGTAATTGACGCACCAAATGCAGTATACCCGTCCATAGAAGCTGCAGTTGCGATGCACATATAGGATCTCTTTTTTTGATGTGCGGCTAACTTGGTGAGGTCATTAATCGTACCCGAACCTACTGCTAACGGAATGGCTTGATGCGTAGCTAGCGATGCAGACAGTTGATCGACATAACTGTATTCGGCATATAGTTCGGAATCATGGAATATGAATGGTGCCTCCTGCACGATTCCGCTTTTTTCCAACAGTTCGGAAATTTTTTTTCCTGCGAGAGTATAAGTCGTATTATCCGCTACGATTACAGCCCTTTTATCACCATAATATTTTTTGAATAGTTCGGGTATCTTTTCAAGGACATTGCTACCCATTAATAGGTCTTTTGTTTCACTCGCTGCCTGTAGAGCAGCTTCTACGTTTGTCGACATGGTATTTAAAAATTTTTGCCGTTTAGTACATTCCAAACTTCTATAGGAAGATCCGATTCGATAATGTCGGGTCTTTTATTAATTTCTTCCAGATAACGCAGGTCCCGCTCTTCTGGATTTGTGATCTTATCGTGTGAAGGAGCTACAGAAATCATACATTTTACACCGTTTGCCCGCAGTTTTTCAACAATAGTTGTATTCTTTTCGTCGATAGTCCATCCCACATAGGCAATCGTGTTTTTCCAAGGCACGCCGGAGATTTCCATGTCGGCATATTCTTTTTCGTTTCTTGCGAAAGCGGACAGCATAATATCTGGAAAACGGTCGTAATAATATCGGGCCTGGGCTCCCGTGTGGACGGTCAACATTACATGTTTTTGGGCCTTGTGTTTGCTAATCAGCTCGGCGATCATATGAAGAGGCACATCTTTTTTATCTAGATTGATTACGGTTTTACCCCTACTCCATATGATGATATCTTCTAATTTAGGAATTTTATAAGGAGTGATATTTCCCTTTGCATCTTTTAAACGGACTGATTTTAACTCTTCCCAGGTATAGTCTGAAAGTTTTCCGGTAGCTGTTGTAGTCCTATCTAATGTAGCGTCGTGCATCAATACGATAACGCTATCTTTCGTTAGGCGAGGATCGATTTCAAAAAATGCCGGCATTACCTCCAATACGCCTTGGAGACCCTCCAAGCTATTCTCCGGGAAATCTATCCCTCCTCGATGTCCACTTATAGTAATGCTCCCCTCATTTTTATACTTGAAAAAATTCTGTAGTTCTTCCACATTATGAAAATCGAGATAGTTGAATTTCTTTTCAGGCTTTTTTGACTGGGCATCGACTATGCTTGGGGGAAATAAAAAAGTCGTAGCCAATAACAAGTATGCGGCTTTAAGTCTGCTATTCAATAATTTTTTTAGTATTATCATACATTTCGGTTTATTTCCTTTTTATAAAAAATGTTTACAAAACACAAATTTAGAAAACAAAACGAAAAATAAAAAGAAAACGAAACTTATTTGTTTCATAGTGTTACTAGGTATTGTTTTGATTTCATGAATTATTTTCTTTATTTTACGTAGAAAGGATAGCGTATCATGGTTTTAAGTATAGCCGAAAGACACAAGTATATATTGAGTGTTCTTCAGAAAGAGGGATTTGTAAAGGTAGTGGATATAGCTAAAAAATTGGACGTCACGACAGTTACTGTTCGTAAAGATTTTAAAGCTTTAGAAAAAAAAGGCCTTCTTTATCGTACGCATGGAAGTGCCAGCCCCATTAATCCTCATATTGCTGACAAAAATGTAAAAGAGAAAGAAAAGATAAGAATAAAGGAGAAACAGCTAATCGGTATTTTCGCATCCCGGTTAATAGAGGTGGATGACTCGATTATTATCAATTCGGGCTCTACAATATGTGCTTTTGCCGAACAGATTGAGCCAAGAGGTCAGTTGACGGTGGTGACCTCATCCATTAAGGCTACGTCTATATTGGGCGAAGTGGAAGGTGTGCAGGTGTCGCAACTTGGAGGTAGGCTTCGTCGCAGTTCTATGTCCGTTATCGGAAGCTATACCTTAAGCTTTTTGGAAAATATTACTTGTTCCAAGGTGTTTTTAGGTGTAGACGGTATAGATCCTGATTTTGGCGTAACGACTTCCAATATTGAGGAGGCCGAACTCAATAGAGCAATGATGGATGTCGCACTCAAGACTATTGTACTCTGTGACTCTTCGAAATTTGGAAGAAAAGGTTTTGGCAAAATATGCAGTGTGGATAAGATTGATATCGTCGTGACGGATGATGGGATCTCTTCATCGATGCGGCAATTACTTGAGGACTATGGTGTCGAAGTGATTGTTGCCGGGTAAAGCGATTCGACTCTAATTGAAGAAGATATCTTTATATTCGACAGAAAAATAACGAATTATCATAACTGATTAAAAACAATGAAAAACAAATTATGTGGACTCAAGTATGCACTCTATATTGGAATAGGGTTGGGAATAGCATCTTTTGCCAGCTGTAATTCGGCAAAGAAAGCCGGTAGTAAAGCAAATTTGCCGAATATTATAATCATAAATATGGACGATCTGGGCTATGGAGATATAGGAGCTTACGGAGCCAAGGGTATTTCCACACCGAATATGGACAGGCTTGCCAATGAGGGTATCCGCTTTACCAATGGCTATGCCACTTCCTCGACTTGTACACCGAGCCGTTTCGGAATGCTGACGGGCGTATATCCCTGGCACAACAGCGATGCAAAGATACTGCCGGGTACGGCTCCCTTGCTGATCGACACGGCCCAGCAGACCCTGCCCAAGATGCTGCGGCAGGCTGGATACCGGACCGGTGTTGTGGGGAAATGGCACCTGGGTCTGGGTAGCGGCCATGTGGACTGGAACGGTCACATCAGCCCAGGGCCGAATGAAGTGGGCTTCGACGAATCCTTTATTATGGCGGCTACACAGGATCGTGTACCTACCGTGTATATAGAGGACGGACGTGTAGCCGGCTTAGATGCTGACGACCCTATCGAAGTAAGCTACGAAAAGAATTTCGAAGGAGAGCCTACAGGCTTGGAAAACACCGAATTGTTGAAGATGAAGTGGCACCACGGGCACAACCAGAGCGTCGTGAACGGTATTCCGCGTATCGGATATATGAAAGGCGGTGAAAAGGCGAAATGGGTAGATGAGGATATGGCCGATATGTTTCTATCCAAGGCACAATCTTTTGTAAGGAAACATAAATCGGGACCTTTTTTCCTTTACTATGCCATGCAGCAGCCGCATGTGCCCCGCACGCCACACCCACGTTTTGTCGGATCTACGGCTATGGGTCCGAGAGGGGATGTTATTGTGGAGGCCGACCACAGCGTGGGAGCCTTCTTAAAGACGCTGGAAGAAGAAGGTCTGCTGGAGAACACGCTGATTATCTTTACGAGTGACAACGGCCCGGTGCTGAATGACGGCTATTATGACGATGCGGTGGAGAAAGCAGGATCACATCGTCCTAACGGGGCACTACGTGGCGGGAAATACAGTCTTTATGAGGCAGGTCCTCGTGTACCGTTCATGGTGTATTGGAAAGGGACGACCAAACCTCAAGTGTCGGATGCCATAGTATGCCAACTTGATTTTCTGGCGTCATTTGCAGAGCTGGCGGGTCAGACGATCCAGGGTACCGATAGCCGGAACTATCTGGACGCGCTGCTGGGCAGATCAAAACGGGGCCGTGACGCTCTGGTGTTGGAGGCCAGTTCCAAGACGTTTCTTCGGCAGGGAGACTGGATGATGATACCTCCGTACCGGGGAGCAGTGTTGAACAAGCAGGTGAACATTGAGCTTGGAAATTCAGATACATATCAGCTGTACAATGTCAAAGAAGACGTTGGTCAACAGAACAACCTGGCGGAGCAGGAGCCGAATAAGCTAAAGGAAATGAAGAAGTTGTATGGAGAGTTGAGGGGACCTGCCAATACAGCCATTCAGGAATTGGAATTACATTGATCCGGATGCCACAGTTTGCGTTAAGGTAGTACCCATGAAGTGTGTAAACTACCTTGATCCCGGCCAAAAACCGATACCATCCCAAACACAATTGCTTGTGTTCCGGACACAGTATAGTTCGCGCCAGACACAACACACTTTGTTTCAAAGTGTATTGTATTTGTGTCATTCCCTGTTGTGTTTGTGTCATTCCCCGTTGCGTTCAAACCGAATAATGGCCCGGCCGGGATATTACCATTTGTGCCAATTATCTGTGCTGAGCTGATTGAATTTATTGATGGCGGATTGCTTTTAGCATCTTTTTTTGTCGGATAAATTTTTTATTTTTGTACATAAAACAGGTGCTATAAACTCATTATGGAGAATTTAAACGGGCAAAATTTGCCTATAGACTACGTCCCTATTCTTATTCAACTGGCAGTAGCTGCGGGGTTTGGTGTGACAACGATTATCGGAACCCATTTACTGGGACCTAAAGTGAGAACAAAAAATAAACTGACCGCATTTGAGTCTGGAATTGAAGTCGTTGGAAATGCAAGACAGCCTTTCTCAATCAAGTACTTTCTCGTAGCGATCCTATTTGTGATTTTTGATATCGAGGTCATATTTATGTACCCTTGGGCTGTGAATTTTAGAGAGTTCGGGGTAGAGGGACTGATCGAAATGTTCATTTTCATGGGTCTTCTTCTTCTCGGGTTTATATATGTCGTTAAGAAAAGAGCCTTGGATTGGGATTAGATTGATTCTAAATATAATCGCGAGGTTCGATGCGACAGAATAAAATATTATATTGGCCCGTTACAGGCTTGGAAATGAAGAGATATGAACTATGAGTAAGGTTACGTTAGCTGAAGCCCCCCCGGGAGTAGAAGGAGCTGGATTTTTTGCGACTTCTTTAGATAAAGTTATAGGTTTGGCGAGAGCAAATTCCCTATGGCCGCTACCTTTTGCCACGTCATGTTGTGGCATTGAATTTATGGCGACGATGGGGTCTACATATGATTTGGCCCGTTTTGGTGCTGAACGGCCGAGCTTTTCTCCGCGTCAGGCGGACATGTTGCTTGTGATGGGTACAATTGCGAAGAAGATGGCTCCGGTGTTAAAACAAGTCTATATACAGATGGCCGAACCAAGATGGGTGATTGCCGTGGGCGCATGTGCCTCCAGCGGAGGTATATTTGATACCTATTCTGTACTCCAGGGAATAGATGAAATTATTCCTGTGGACGTATATGTTCCCGGATGCCCTCCGCGGCCCGAAGCTATTTTAGATGGTGTACTGAAATTGCAGGAAATCGTCAAAAACGAATCCCTAAACAGACGAAATACACCTGAATATAAAGCATTGTTGGAAAAATACGGAATACAAACAGATAATGGATAAGTTAGACAATCAAGGCATCTGGAGGTCTCTTCAAGAGCAGTTCGCCGAACAAGTCAGTCTTGTGGGTGAACCTCATGGGCTGCTAACGGTAGCTACAACAAAGGAGAGTATCCTTGCACTTCTTTCTTTCTTGAAGAATGACGAAAGACTTCGGTTTACTTATCTGACGGATATTACTGCTGTGCATTATCCGCGACAAGAGAAGCCATTTGCTGTCGTATATCATGTACACAACCTGTTTCAGAATGTACGGGTACGTATCAAAGTGTTTATAGGCGGTGACCAACCGACTATCCCGACTGCAACCACCATTTGGGAGGGTGCGAATTGGATGGAAAGGGAAACGTACGATTTTTTTGGTATTGTATTCGAAGGCCATCCCGATTTGCGGCGTATATTGAATATGGATGAGTTGGACGTCTTCCCGATGCGTAGAGAATATCCACTGGAAGATCCAAACCGGGTGGATAAAAAGGATTTTTATTTTGGACGATAAATACGGAGAAGATGAGCAATTCCATAACAAAAATAACGCCTAATAACCCCGTCTTTTTTGATAATGATCCCCAAGAGGAATTGACGACGCTCAATATCGGGCCCACGCATCCTGCGACACATGGTGTGTTTCAGAACGTATGTCAGATGGATGGCGAACGTATCGTCAGTGCTGTATCCACCATTGGATATATTCATAGGGCATTTGAAAAAATCGCTGAACACCGTCCTTTCTACCAGATTACACCGTTGACGGACAGGCTTAACTATTGTTCGTCGCCCATCAACAATATGGGCTATCACATGACCGTGGAAAAGCTACTGAATATTGAAATACCTAAGCGGGTACAATATATGCGGGTGATCGTTATGGAGTTGGCTCGGATTGCAGACCATATCATCTGTAATGGTATCCTGGGTGTTGACACGGGTGCTTTCTCCGGCTTCTTGTATGTGATGCAGGAGCGTGAGTTTATCTACGAAATATTTGAAGAAATCTGCGGAGCGCGTCTGACGACAAATATTGGGAGGATTGGAGGCTTTGAGCGCGATTTCAACGACGTCGCCTTCCGCAAAATCAGGGAATTCCTGGATCGTTATCCGCCAGTATTGAAAGAATTTGAAGAGCTTTTCGTCCGCAATAGAATATTTATCGAACGTACCGCTGGCGTCGCCGCGGTGACACCCGAACAGGCATTAAGCTACAGCTGGTCAGGGCCGATATTAAGGGCAACAGGTGTAGATTATGATGTGCGGGCAGTAGCGCCTTATTGTTCCTATGAAGAATTTGATTTTGAAGTACCTGTCGGCACTAATGGCGATGTTTACGATCGTTTTATGGTACGTAATGCAGAGATGTGGCAATCCATGCGCATTATAGAGCAGGCTTTAGAAAAAATAGCGAAAGAACCTGCAGGTATTTTCCATGCCGATGTTCCGGAATTTTATTTGCCACCGAAGGAACAGGTTTACAATAATATGGAGGCTCTTATTTATCATTTCAAAATTGTGATGGGGGAGTGGGAAACACCGATATCTGAAGTGTATCATGCCGTAGAAGGAGCAAATGGAGAGTTGGGGTTTTATCTGATTCACGACGGTGGACGTACACCTTATCGTCTGCATTTCAGAAGACCCTCTTTTGTAAATTATCAGATGTTTGCACCGATGAGCAGCGGTATGTTACTATCCGATGCTATTATCAATATGAGTAGTTTAAATGTTATTGCAGGAGAGTTAGATGCTTAGTATAAAAGAAAACCAACCCGTTGTATTCTCCGCCGAACTGTTAGCTAAGTTTGGAGAAATCGTAAGCCGGTATCCCGAAGGGAGACAAAAGTCAGCCCTACTGCCTGTCTTGCATCTCGTGCAGGCCGAATATGGATGGGTGAGTACCGAAGCCATGGATGCGGTAGCGGCATATCTGAATATTAGGCCAATAGAAGTATATGAAGTGGCCACATTCTATACGATGTACTTTTTAGAACCTCGTGGAAAATATACATTAGAGGTCTGCCGTACAGGCCCTTGTTGTTTAGTCGGGGCAGAACGTATCATGAAACATATCGAACAGCGCTTGGGTGTCCGGGAGAATGAGGTGACTACGGATGGATTATTTTCCTGGCGTGGTGTAGAATGTCTGGCAGCATGCGGTTATGGTCCGGTATTACAAATTGGCCCGGAGTATACATTTTATGAAAACCTAACGGAGGAAAGTGTCGACCAGCTGATCGATACTTTACGAAATAAAGCACAACACGAAGCTTAAACACTATGGGTCGCAAGTTATTATTAGAACATATCAACGTACCGGACATACATACTTTGGCGGTTTACCGTCAACAGGGAGGATACCGGGCCGTAGAAAAGGCGTTGAAGTCAATGTCGCCCGAAGATGTGCTGGAGGAGGTCAAGAAATCTGGCCTACGGGGGCGCGGTGGAGCAGGCTTCCCGACGGGCTTGAAATGGAGTTTCTTGGCGAAGCCAGAGGGTGTTCCGCGCTATTTGGTGTGCAACGCTGACGAATCGGAGCCAGGCACATTCAAAGATAGGTATCTGATGACGCATATTCCGCATATCCTGATTGAGGGTATGATTGTATCGAGCTATGCGCTGGGTGCCCACACGTCCTATATCTACGTGCGGGGAGAAATGATGCCTCAAATCCGTATCCTTGAAAAAGCAATTGCCGAAGCAAAAGCCGCGGGCTTACTCGGACAGAATATATTAGGCTCCGGATATAGTTTAGAGCTGTATGTACAACCTGGAGGAGGTGCATACATCTGTGGTGAGGAAACGGCTTTATTGGAGTCGTTGGAAGGAAAAAGGGGAAACCCACGTATCAAACCTCCATTCCCGGCTGTATCTGGGCTTTATGGCTGTCCGACGGTTGTCAATAATGTGGAATCTATAGCGGCGACTGTGCCTATTATAAATGACGGTGGGGAGGAGTATGCTAAGATCGGAATTGATAGAAGTACAGGTACAAAGCTGATATCAGCGAGTGGTAATATCAATAAGCCGGGCGTATATGAAATAGAATTGGGTGTTCCGGTAGAGGAGTTTATATATTCCGACGAATATTGTGGCGGTATTGCTAACGGTAAACGTCTAAAGGCGTTAGTTGCAGGAGGATCTTCAGTGCCGATTTTGCCTGCAAATCTCGTGGCGAAAACAGCGACTGGAGGCGACCGGTTAATGACCTATGAATCGCTTGCGGATGGTGGCTTCCAAAGTGGAACGATGTTGGGTTCGGGCGGATTTATTGTATTTGATGAAGACCAATGTATCGTCCGCAATACGTGGAACTTTACGCGTTTCTATCGCCATGAAAGTTGTGGTCAATGTTCGCCCTGCCGTGAAGGGACGGGCTGGATGGAGAACATTCTTCACAAAATCGAGCATGGACAGGGATCGATGGAAGATATTGATCTGTTGTGGAACATACAACGTAATATTGAAGGAAATACAATCTGTCCTTTAGGCGATGCGGCGGCGTGGCCGGTGGCTGCTGCCATACGGCATTTTAGAGACGAATTTGAATGGCATATCACGCACCGTGAAGAATCGCAGCAGCATAATTATGGATTGGCGCACTATGCCGACCCGGTGGAGCCTGTAGCACAATAGGGAGGTGATTTTTTTAAAAGAAAGCAGATATAATGGCTGAAGAAGAAGTAAAACTGACAGTAACTATTGATGGAATTCCGGTGGAAGTTGCTCCGGGAACCACGATTCTGAATGCCGCACGTCAGATAGGTGGAGATATTGTGCCTCCTGCCATGTGTTATTACTCGACATTAGAAGGATCCGGCGGTAAATGCCGCACATGCTTAGTAAAGGTATCCAAAGGCTCGGAGAAAGATCCGAGACCGATGCCGAAACTGGTGGCCTCCTGCCGTACGACGGTAATGGACGGCATGGAGGTACAGAATATCTCTTCTCCGGAAGTGCTGGATGCCCGAAAAAGTGTCGTAGAATTTCTCTTGATCAATCACCCTTTGGATTGTCCGGTCTGCGACCAGGCTGGAGAGTGTAAATTGCAGGATCTGAGCTATGAGCATGGTGTGGCGCAAACGCAGTTTGAATTTAGGAAACGTACTTTTGAGCCCATCGACATAGGCGATAAGATCCAGCTGCACATGAATCGCTGCATACTCTGCTATCGTTGTGTATATGTGGCCAATCAATTGACGGATGGAAGAGAGCATGGTATTTTGGGTCGAGGAGACCATGCCGAAATCTCGACATATATTCACAAGGCCTTAGATAATGACTTCATCGGAAATGTCATCGATGTATGTCCTGTGGGTGCGCTTACGGATAAGACCTTCCGGTTTAAGAACCGCGTGTGGTTCACGAAGCCGGTAGATGCGCATCGTGACTGTCCGACATGTTCGGGTAAAGTAACGTTATGGTATAAGGGTGCGGAGGTATTGCGGGTGACAGGACGTAAGGATGAGTATGGTGAAGTGAAGGAGTTTATCTGTAATACCTGTCGTTTTGAGACGAAGAAAACGGCGGATTGGATTTTGGAAGAACCTACACCGGTAGACCACGAATCAGTCATTAGTGCCAATCATTACTATGCGTTCAACCCGCCATCGGTAATTGAGGAAAGTAAGAAATTGCAGGAAGCCAACGAGGAACAGTTGGCCCGTACAGAACGATTAAAATAAGCGAGAATGGAAGTAGCTTTTATTTTAGAGAAATTAATTTTGGTGGTCATCGTCTTTGTCATCACGTTGGTCATAGCTATGTATTCGACGTTGGCAGAGCGGAAAATTGCAGGTTTTATGCAAGATCGGCATGGGCCAGACCGGGCGGGGATATTTGGATTGTTACAACCTTTGTGTGACGGAGGTAAGTTCTTTTTTAAAGAGGAGATCATTCCAGCTTATGCGCATAAGACTTTATTTGTCTTAGGTCCGGTAATTGCTATCATCACGGCTTGTATTACTTCGGCAGTTATTCCCTGGGGACAGGAACTGACAATAGGCGACCGAACCGTCAGCCTGCAGGTGGCCGACGTCAATATCGGCGTGCTTTATATTTTTGGTGTCATCGCCTTAGGCGTATATGGTATTATGCTCGGTGGGTGGGCGTCTAACAACAAGTTTGCGCTCATGGGAGCTATTCGCGCGGCTTCCCAAAGCATTAGCTATGAGATCGGTATGGGACTGTCGCTGATCGCATTACTCATGGTCACCGGAACGTTGTCGGTTGGTGAGATTGTGGCACAGCAATCGGGCTTTGTAAACTGGAACATCTGGGTGCAGCCGCTTGGCTTCTTGGTCTTCATTACCTGTGCCTTTGCAGAATGTAATCGCGTACCTTTTGACCTGCCGGAATGTGAAACCGAATTGGTAGGAGGCTACCATACGGAGTACTCTTCTATGAAATTAGGGTTGTATATGTTCTCTGAATATATCAATATGTTTGTGTCTTCGGCGCTGATGGCTTCCTTGTATTTTGGGGGGTATAACTTTCCTTTCATGTATGATTTAGGTCTATCGTCCAATTGGATCACGATTATCGGGGTGATTGTATTCTTTTTAAAAATATTCGGATTTATCTTTTTCTTTATGTGGATCCGTTGGACGTTACCCAGGTTTCGGTACGATCAATTGATGAATCTAGGATGGAAAGTGTTGATTCCGCTTGCCATCGCTAATATCGTGTTGACAGGGGTATTCTCTATTATAAAAGATACGTATTTTTAGATTTGAGATGTTAGACATTAGACTTGAGATATCAGATATTAGAAACAAGACGAGAAGAATAAAAGAAGCAATATCCGTACAAATAATTAAGGTGTCGCCTTAGCCAGATGCGGTTTGCAGGAGAAAGCAGTAGCGTAGTAGCATCTGGGTACAGCGACGAGTTTTTTGTTACTTTTTTGACGGCCAAAAAAGTAAAAGCCGATCGCGGCTCGAGCGATAAAAAAATATAGATATGCAGTCATTAAGCAATAGAAAAAGGGTAATAGAGCAAAAGCCGATGAATATATGGGAACGCATATATTTACCTGCTATTATCAAAGGGCTTTCAATTACTATTAAGCATTTTTTTAAGAAAATCCCGACCATAAAATATCCAGAACAGATCAGGCCTTATTCGAAGAATTTCCGGGGACAGCATTCGCTGAAGCGCGATGAGCTGGGTAGAGAACGCTGTACCGCCTGTGGTCTATGTGCATTGTCTTGTCCTGCGGAGGCCATTACGATGATAGCTGCTGAAAGGAAAAAAGGAGAAGAGCATCTTTACAGAGAGGAAAAGTACGCAGCCGTGTACGAGATCAATATGCTACGCTGTATTTTCTGTGGATTATGTGAGGAAGCCTGTCCAAAAGAAGCTATATATCTGGATGGGTCTCATGTGACAGCAGATTACTTGCGTAAAGATTTTATATATGGTAAAGACAAATTGGTGGAACCGAAATTTGATATTACTCAACTGAAACAGGAAAATAAATAAGCTGATGACTATATTCTATTTTGTAGCTTTTTTGTCTATTTTCTTTGCGTTGATGACCATCTTCACAAAGAATCCGGTGCATAGTGTACTTTATTTGGTAATTACGTTTTTTACCTTTACCATACATTATATATTACTTAATGCACAGTTTTTGGCTGTAGTCAATTTTATTGTCTACATGGGGGCAATTATGGTATTGTTTCTCTTTGTGCTCATGTTGCTGAATCTGAATAAAGACACCGAGCCCGTGAAGTCGAATTTGGTTAAGATTATGGGTACCGTTGCGGGCATGTGTCTGATTGCAACAATTCTGGGAGCACTTAAGGTCATCGAGACAAATAATGGTTTTGTAACGGGCAATACGGATTTTGGTTTGGTCAAGAATTTGGGAAAAATATTGTTCGATGAATTTTTATTACCATTCGAGCTTTCCTCCATTCTGTTATTGACAGCCATGGTGGGAGCCATATTATTAGCTAAAAAAGATAAGAAAGAAGCCTGATGGATCATATTGTTCAAAATATACAAGGAATACCATTAAATCATTATTTGATTTTTTGCAGTATTGTTTTTGCGATCGGAGTGATCGGCGTTTTGATTCGGAGAAATGTCATCATCATTATGATGTCTATCGAATTGATGTTGAACTCCGTTAACCTGTTATTGGCTGCTTTTTCGGCTTATCGTGGAGATGCCAGTGGACAGGTTTTTGTATTTTTCGTGATGGCTTTAGCTGCAGCAGAGGTTGCGGTGGGTTTAGCCATCGTTATTATGGTCTATAGAAATACGAAATCCGTGGATTTGGAATCCTTGAGTAAATTACGATGGTAGCTGTAAATAATACATATTTTTTTACTTTTGCTTTAACTTCATTGAGCTCGCTTAGCTCGGTTTTTACCTTTATTTATCGCTGGATATGATAGAACTTATTTGGTTAATTCCTTTATTACCGTTGTTAGGTTTTCTGATTAATGGACTGGGGCAGAATGTCCTGCCGAGGCCCCTGATCGGTATATTAGGTAGTGGCGTAGTATTCGCTTCTTTTTTGATAAGCTGTGTTCTTTTTGGAGAGGTAAATACCGCACGGAGTGCAGGCGAAGCGGGGACTTTTACATACCAGCTGTTTGACTGGATATCCATGGGGAGTTTTAATCTTTCGTTTTCCTTTTTACTCGATCCGCTAAGCGCTATTATGTTGCTTATCGTGACAGGAATAGGGTTTTTAATCCATTTATATTCCTACAGTTATATGGCACACGACGAGGGTTTTGGCAAGTTTTTTTCGTATCTGAACTTGTTCATCTTCTTTATGTTGCTGCTCGTATTAGGATCCAATTATCTCATTATGTTCATAGGTTGGGAAGGTGTAGGACTTTGTTCTTATCTTTTGATAGGCTTCTGGTATAAAAACGTCGACTATTCGTCTGCAGCGAAGAAAGCTTTCGTTATGAATAGAATAGGTGATCTCGGCTTTTTGATTGCCGTTTTTGCGATCATTGCCACATTTGGGTCGTTGGAATTCGGGGAAGTACTTCCTGCTGCTGCACAGTTGCCTATGGGCGACACTGCACTTTTGCTTATTACGTTGATGTTGTTTATTGCAGCCACAGGGAAATCAGCGCAGCTACCTTTATTCACCTGGTTGCCTGATGCGATGGCTGGACCGACGCCTGTCTCTGCACTGATTCACGCGGCTACGATGGTGACCGCCGGAGTCTATATGATTGCCCGATCCAATATCCTATTTACCTTATCGCCGATTACCATGCAGGTTATCGCGGTCGTCGGTCTGGCAACAGCATTGCTGGCGGCATGTATTGCTATTACCCAAAATGATATTAAGAAGGTATTGGCGTACTCTACCGTGTCACAGTTGGGTTATATGTTCTTGGGTTTAGGTGTAGGTGCGTTCACCGGGGCATTTTTTCATGTATTGACGCATGCTTTCTTCAAAGCTCTGTTATTCCTGGGGGCTGGATCCGTTATCCACGCGATGAGCAATGAGCAGGATATGCGTATGATGGGAGGATTGAAAAAGAAACTGCCTGTTACCTACATAACGATGTTAATAGGTACCATTGCGATAGCCGGAATTCCACCATTATCCGGTTTTTTCTCGAAAGATGAAATTTTGGCTTATGCTTTTTTCGCTAGCCCAACATTTTGGGTATTAGGTTTTATTGGGGCATTATTCACGGCTTTTTATATGTTTCGTCTGTTGGCCCTTACCTTCTTTGGAAAATTTAGAGGTACGGAGGAGCAGAAACACCATTTGCATGAGTCGCCTTGGCAGATGACGCTGCCCTTGATTGTATTAGCCGTTTTGGCAGCTGTCGGTGGATGTTTGAACATTCCGGCGGCCTTGCATGGAAGTAGCTGGCTTGCCCAGTTCCTTGCCCCGATTTTTGCAGATAGTCAAACTATAGCGCAACCCTTTCATCTGGAGCACACAACCGAGTATATATTAATGGCGGCATCGACAGTAGGTGCGTTAGCCATGGCTTTCTACGCCATTAATACGTATCGGCGTAATGTATCGGTCACAGATACTTCAAAAGGTGGGGTGTTATACAAGCTATCTTATCATAAGTTCTATATCGATGAAATCTATCAAGCACTTGTTGTGAAGCCGCTGGATGCTGCATCACGAACTTTTTATAAGGTGGTGGATCGGGACGGGATTGATCGGTTGGTGCATGCGGCAGGAGACTTTTTCATCCTATCGGGCAGAGGTATCCGTCAGGTTCAGAATGGACACGTCGGGTTCTATATATTTATGATGGTCGTGGGTGTTATAGCGATTATGGTATACGGATTTTTGCATGTTTAGTTTTTTAATGAATGGATAACTTATTTATACTGCTGTTATTTCCTACGTTGAGTGCAATAGTGCTTAGCTTTGTCAAAGCTTCCTCGATGGCCAAAGGATTTGGACTAGGGACATCGTTGGTTCAGTTGGCATTGACGATACCGTTTGTCTGTGCTTTTATACCGAATGCCGAGGTTCAGTTTGAGCAATCACTCCCCTGGATTTCTACCCTAGGTATTTCTTTTCATATCGGTATAGATGGCATTAGCCTTCCATTGGTTTTGTTGACCAACGTGCTTATCCCTTTGATTATCTTGTCTGGTTTTAGAAAACAGCATACAGGTAGTTTCTATGCCTTGATCCTATTTATGCAAACTGGTCTGTTACTGGTATTTACGGCTTTAGATGCGTTTAGCTTTTATGTAGGATGGGAAATTGCTTTGATACCCATATATTTTATCTGTGCCTTATGGGGCGGACCCGATCGTATACGGGTCAATTTGAAATTCTTCGTGTACACGTTTTTGGGTAGTATCTTCATGCTGATCGGTATTATTTATTTGTATCAGCAAAATCCGAATAAAGATTTTGAATGGACTTCTTTCATTCATCTTATCCTGAGCGAGTCCGAACAGCGATGGTTATTTTGGGCATTCTTTTTGGCTTTCGCGATTAAAATCCCGATCCTTCCATTCCATACCTGGCAGCCAGATACATATACCAATGCACCAGCAGCGGGTACTATGCTCTTAGCGGGTATTATGTTGAAAATGGGGGTATATGGGCTAATACGCTGGTTGATACCGATTGTGCCTTCCGGAGTTGCTGCCTACGGGTCGTTGGTATTCGTATTATGTATTGTGGGTATTGTCTACGCTTCTATCATTGCATTTCAGCAGCAAGATGCTAAACGCCTTATCGCCTATTCGTCTATAGCCCACGTGGGGTTAATTAGCGCTGGCGTATTTGCATGGAATACGACAGGTTTGCAGGGGGCCATCCTTCAAATGGTCAATCATGGTATTATTGTCGTTGGCTTATTTTTCGTTATTGATATTCTGGAAGACAGAACAGGCACACGTCTATTGGAAGGGTTAGGCGGACTTGCTGACCGCATGAAGAAACTGGCTGCTTTTTTCTTGATTATTATTATGGCAGGCATAGGACTGCCCCTTACAAATGGCTTTATCGGTGAATTCCTCCTGTTAAAAGGGTTATTCCAGGTCAATATCTGGGCCATGGCAGTGGCTGGACTTACACTTATTTTTGGTGCGGTTTATATGTTGCGGTTATTCCAGAAAACGATGTTGGGACCATTGGAATTAAAATATGCAGATGTGAAGGATATAAAAGGGTATGAAGTGCTATTATTGGGCGTGGTCGTCATTTTGATTATCGTTATTGGTGTTTATCCCAACGCATTACTTCGATTGTCGGAGGCATCTGTAACACGTTTAGTTCAACAAATCAGTTTTTAAGACGATTATATAGTTTAAGAAATTATGGCTGCGATTATTACGCTATCATTATTAGGAATAGTATTACTTTATATAGGGCTTTATAAAGCAAAGAAGGCACTGTTACCTACGACGCTCATCGGCCTGTTGGTTGCCTTGGGCTTTGAAATTTGTGACTGGGGAAAGGAAGCCGTCCCACTGTTTCATGGGATGGTTATCTTCGATCATTTTGCACTATCCTTCTCGATATTGTGTGTTCTGCTGACCGCTTTGATTTTATTGTTGTCAAAGGCTTATTTTAGCGCTATCAGTACGAATATTGCGGAGTATTATTGCTTGATTATATTTTCATTGACCGGAGCCCTCTTGGTCACTGCTTACCATAATTTTGCGATCCTATTTATCGGTATAGAAATTATGTCGGTGGCCTTGTATATCCTGGCGGGTATCCGACGAAAAGATCTTTATTCAAATGAAGCGTCCCTGAAATATTTTATTATGGGAGCATTTTCTACCGGTTTTTTACTGTTTGGTATTACTTTACTATATGGCGCTTCGGGGACGTTTGATCTGAGCGGACTTCGTCAATATGTAGTAGACACTCCTCAAGGTATATCTCCATTGTTTTATGCAGGTATACTATTTATGTTAGTAGGTCTATGCTTTAAGGTCGGTGCTGCTCCCTTTCATTTCTGGGTTCCCGACGTATATGACGGTTCTCCGATCTTGATAACCACGTATATGAGTACCGTGGTAAAAGTGGCTTCCTTTGCGGGTTTCTTAAGGTTGTTTGACTATGTTTTTGCAGCGTTGAACGATTTTTGGACACCTATTCTGCTGGTTGTTATTGTGATTACATTGTTTGTAGGAAATATATCCGCCTTAATGCAGACGAGTTTTAAGCGTATGTTGGCTTACTCTAGCGTAGCCCATGCGGGTTATATGCTATTTGCGATACTTAGCCTTGGAGCAAACTCCGCTTCAGGTATTTTTGTGTATGCTATTGCCTACTCCTTATCTTCTATAGTCGGTTTCGGTACATTGATATTGGTTAAGAAATACAACGGATCAGATCAGTTCATCGCATTTAATGGGCTTGGAAAGTCGAATCCGCTTTTGGCTGTGACATTGACATTAGCGATGTTGTCTTTGGCAGGAATTCCATTAACTGCAGGATTTATCGGGAAGTTTATGATGTTCACCAACGCGATGAATGATTATCATATCACATTACTCCTGCTAGCAGCGATTAATGCGATAATCGGGGTATTCTATTACCTACGTGTTATTGTCCACATGTATTTTAAAAGCGCAGAAGAAGGAACAACACCTTTCGTCATGCCGTTAAATTTTAAGATGGTGTTTGTCATTGCTGCGATCTTAACGTTAGCTGTGGGGATTTATCCGGAGTGTTTAATTGGATTATTTTAGTATTTTCCATACCTTCCTTTGGCTTTTAGATTTTGAATATTTACTTTTAATCTCTCATGGCTTTAGCATATCTAAGAGAACTGGATCCTGATACCCGGTTTGCAATCTGGAAAATAGAAGAGACCGCCGAAGAACTCCTGAGCAAGCTGCAGTTGGACGAAGAGGAAAAGTGTAGATTGCAGCAAATGAGTAAAGGCAAACGCTCATTACACTGGCTTGCTACGCGGGTTTTGCTGCGCTATCTGCTGCAAACCGATCAATATATTCATTGTCCTTCCGATGCGAATGGAAAGCCTTATCTCCCGGATTATCCCTATCAGATTTCACTGACACATTCTTTTGATTTTGCCGGTGTGATGTTGAGCACCAAAGGGGCCTGTGGAATAGATCTTGAGCTTATCAAAGAAAAGGTGGTTCGTATACGGGAAAAATTCCTGAAGCCCGAAGAGTTACAATTTATCCGGAAGGAGGATGAAGTAGCCCAAATGTATGCCTGTTGGTGCGCAAAAGAAGCCGTTTATAAGCTACAAGGCAATCGAGGCGTCTCCTTTCTAAATGATATGACTATACATCCTTTTGTCTATCGACCTCAGGGAGTCATGACAGTCGATCTGTTTAAAGCACAGCAGAAATTTTCTTTTCAGGTTTATTATGAAAAATTCCAGGACTATATGCTCGGCTATGTTGTTGAGGAAGAACTAGAGTTAAAGTGACTGCCCATCTTGTAAAGCCTGCTTTTTCAATGAAAGGCGTTTGTTAGCTTTATATATCCGGATGGCAATTAGAAAATAGGTCAACAACAGTGGACCATATACAAGACCCATTATACCAAATAGAGGAATACCGATGATTACTCCTACTACTGTGATGACCGGGTGTATATCTCCTACTTTCTTCGCGATTATCAGGCGGAGAACATTGTCGATGTTGATGACAAGCCCAAATCCCCAGATCAGCAATCCGACGCCTTGCCAGGTATAGCCCTGTGAGAGTAAGATTAAGGATGCGGGTACAAAAATCAATGGCGGTCCTAATAGTGGAATAAAAGAAAGAATAGCACAGATCACCCCCCAAAACAAGGGGTCTTTTGCGCCGAAAATTAAAAAACCCACGGCCAGAAATGCTCCCTGGACGATAGCGATAAAAGTCTGCCCAATGATGTTGGAATATGTGATATTTTTTAATTCCTCACCGAAGACAATTGCACTTTCGTCGTCAAAAGGCATATAATGGATAAGACTATTTTCAAAACCTTTATAATTTACAAATAGAAAATAAAGGATAAAGTACATCACTGTCACTTCGAGGAATAGATTTGCGGCCCCACCTAGTATGGAAGTAAGTAGTCCACCGAGATAGGATGCGCTAGCTTCCAGTTGTTCTTTAAGGAAATCGGGCTTACCAAGTTTATCACCTACAAAGGTATTCACAGCATCGACGAGCTGATTGATCCAGGTTGGGTTTTTCTGCAGAGCAATAGCTTTATTGATAAGCATGGTGCCTATCCCTGCAAAGGGCAATACAATAATGAAAATGGAGAGAATGATGATCACGACGGCGGAGAGAGGCTTGGGCCATCGCCATTTTTCAATCAGAAATCTATTCAGATTCCGAAATAGCGTATACATCACTAAAGTGCCTAAGATAGCTCCAAATATTCCCTTTAATGCATACAATAATATACCCCCCAGCGCAATGACAATGAGTAAAATAATGATATTTCTTTCGCGTTGGGAAAAAACCGGATTGTTACTCATAAAAAAAACATATAATCCCTTATAATAACAATATTTTAAAAATTTGGTTTTCGTCGTTCAAGAAAGGCCTTAATACCCTCCTGACAATCTGCTGTGCCAAAACTTTCTCCAAACAGATCGATCTCTTCTTGTTGCCCGGTTTTGGGATCTTCCAGCCCGACATGAACGGCCCTTATTGCATGGGCTACTGCCTGCCTTGAATGTGTGAATATAGTAGCTAATAGCTTCAGGCAGGTTTCTATGAGTTCTTCCGCCGATACGACATAATTAACGAGCCCCCATTTTAGGGCATCAGTTGCATCGATCATCTCTCCTGTCATAATCATCTCCAGTGCTTTCCCTCGGCCGACAAGTTGCGGCAGCCGTTGTGTACCGCCATATCCTGGAATAATTCCTAACGACACTTCAGGCAATCCAAACCTGGCGGAGTCAGAAGCTATTCGTATATGACAGGCCATAGCCAGTTCTAACCCTCCGCCCAGAGCAAATCCATTAACAGCTGCCAGGATTGGCTTTTCAAAATTTTGGATGCGATCCATAATATGGGTGTGTCCATAATGTGCCATTTGTCTCGCTTCCGCAACATTTATTCCTTCAAATTCTCTTATATCTGCTCCCGCGACAAAAGCTTTTTGCCCTGCACCGGTTAATATAATACCACGAATATCGTCGTCTTTTTCCAACAAATCTAACACACGGCTCAGTTCCTCTAATGTTTCCCGATTAAGCGCATTCAGCTTAGTACTCCGGTCAATGATCACGATAGCCGCCTGTCCTTCTCGTTGAACGAGGATTGTATTAAATGTTTCCATATCTTTAGAGCCTGTTTAAAAATTAACGTTTAGTGATACCTTGAATCTGTCGCGCGTAATATTGGCATGCTGCAGATAATTATAACGGTAAAAGTATTGTAGCCTGAAAATCTTAAAAATGTTATCTAATCCAATGTATCCTTCCCAATAAGGATACTTATCCATGGCATAAGTCATCGTATTCCCATCTTCATCATGATCGAAGTTTACCACCTGTGTGCTTTTATAAGGATTGTTGTTCTCTGATAATTGTCCGTAAAACATTCTGGCGCCCCAAATCTCCCGTAATTTGAACCATTTGATCAAAGGGATTTTATTCAGTATAAAACCTTGGAATTGGTGATCATAGGATACTTTGACAAATTGATCTGCCACAAACTCCATGGAATTGACCAGGTCAAAGGACATGCTATGTCGATCATTGTTGGCTTGCACTGTTGGCATCTCCAATAAAGGGTAGGGTAGTACGCCCCAGATCTTCCCACCTGTGATAGTCATGTCTCCATAACCCAATTGATTCATAAACCATCGCTTAGACACCGAAACCCGTAAGGCATCATAGGCAAAATTAGTCGACCAGAAACCGTCCAATCCTTTATTGTACTGTACGCTGAAAACAGGGTATCGTTCAATAATCGAAGTTCGATAAATGTTGCGGTAATAGAACTTTTCTTTTGGTGCCCACCGCAGTACAAATTGTATATCATTGGTATTGATTGCGGTAAGCTTTTCATTCGGATTTCCCGATAGAGGAAATGAGAGGTCTCCCAAAGGCTTTCGTCTTTGGTGTGTAAAGTGTGTAGCGACACTCAGGTGGTTGCCAAATTCCAGGACATGCCCTAAGCGGTAAGCTTCTGTATCTAACCATTTTTTTGGACGTGTAGATCGGAGTCCCTGAAAGAAACTGTCTCCTTTCAGAAAGCCTAGGCTTCTTCCCGGATCGAACACGTCCTGTTGGATCATCCCCTCCATATAATGCGCCGGAAAGGTAAAGACAGATTTTCCATTTAGTGATTGAGCCGCCCTTAAATAATACTTAAGTTCTTGGTCACGTGTTCCGTAGGCGAGATAGCCTTCCAGGTAGGTCTTTTCCGAAAGTCCCCCGGTTGTTCGGCCGCCTAAACGAAAACGGTTTCCTTCCCAGTTATTTTGATGATAAGCGTATTCAAGCGGGCCTAACTCAAATTTATCGAAAGAATAATAGCTTTGTGCCAACAGGTAGCCTATGGACAACAACGTATTAAAAGTCTTCACATTGTTTAAGCTGTCGACGTTGGTATAGGTCTTGCGCTCTACGGTATTAAGCATGATCGGACGCTCTTGTCGTAGGGATAATGATGGATCGATGCGAATTTCAGTAGGAGCACCGCCAACCATAGCAGAAGGAATATCGTCTTTAAAATTATAGTGACTGTTTAGACTCATTCGCTCGCCAAATACCGCATCCCTTTTGCCACGTCCAAAAATAACCAACACACGTGCGGTATCCTGCAGCATGATTCCATCTTCATTTGGTGAGTACGATAAGTCGACAGTCAGACCATTCACCCAATTGATGTTCATCTTCCCATCGATTTGCATATGGGCATGTTTCACAGCATAACGCCCATCTAAGGAAATTGCGAGTTCACCCTGGAAGAGTAAGTCGGCTTTATTGAAAGGTTCAAAACGTAATCGTATGTACGGTTCACCGGCCGTTTTTACGGTATCGATCAGGTAATATTTATAATATGTTTTTCCGTTGTCGGCGATGGGGCTCAGGAACTGTTTGCTGACAAAAAATATGCTTTCATCGTATATGTCGACAGGCTGGAATAGATAATTTAGATACGATTGAATATTTTCATTATTGATATATTTCGTATTAAACTCCGTTTTTTCCTGTGCGCGGATGATTTTTTTAGACCGTGAAGGATTTTGCTTCGTATAATGGTCAGATAAGACTTCTTCCATGTACATCGTCAGCAATTCGTTGCCGGGCATGCTGCTTGTATCTACATTACGAAAAAAAAAGCTCATCTTCCCAAGTTTTGTTTTTAATAGTTCATTGGGGTCGACCAGTCCGAATTTGATTTTTTCATATTGCTGGTAATAGAGATTGTCTTTTTTTTCAAGCCTGTTTTTATTCTTATGCTGGATGACCAGGTCTATAAGTTCCGTAGCCGGATTTTTTCTTCGATATTTGACTTTTCTGTGGATATCCACAGTTTCTATCGTGTGTTCATTTTCTTCGAGAAAGACCTCAAGCAGGGTATCTTGCGGAGAAAGTGGGAGCGTTGTAAATCGGTATCCTATCAGGGAGAAAGAAAGGCGTTGATCGGCGGGTGCTATGGAAAGTTGAAAAAATCCACTTGTATCTGTCGAGGTACCCTGTACAGAGACATCCGCTCGTATTGAAACACCTGCAATGCCCTTCCCCGTATGACTATCATATACCCTACCTGTTAGTTTTGTCTGAGCCAAACTAGGAACTATCAGTAGCATCACATATACAGTTAGTGCAAGGTATCGTAACAGCAAAACAAACTCTTCTCTCATAAACAACTCTAGTCAATCATAAAGATACAATTTGTAAAGAAAGTTCAAGGC
>JBEBVG010000003.1:0-68290 GCA_040392845.1 Sphingobacterium sp.
GCAGCTTTTTCAGTTGGCTGGAGAAACCGCCGCGCATCTGTTGCATGGCAATCTGATGGGAAGCCGCCGAACCCGAAGCGATCAGATCAGCCACCGCCTCTGCCTGGGAAAGGTCCATCCCTCCGTTTAGAAAAGCACGGAGAGTAAATTCTCCTGCTTTAGCAGCCCGCGCACCATGCCGCATAAGGAGCATGACTACTTGCTCAATGATATATTTGGAATTGTGGGTCGAGATCTCGACGACATCTTCCTTGGTATAGGAGTGTGGGGCAACAAACAAAGAGACGAGTACTTCGTCAATAATTTGCTCACCATCGCGTATAGTCCCGAAATGTAGAGTATGTGATGCCTGTTGCGCCAGATCTTTTCCCTTAAAAACCGTATTGACAATCCCGATGGCCTCTGGCCCCGATAAACGTATCACAGCAATAGCCCCGTTTACTCCCGGGGAGGTCGCTAAAGCAACTATGGTATCCTGTACCGACGATATTGATGTAGACATGTTAGCTGCCCTCTTTATTCTTTTTTGCTGGAAAGCCCGAACCAAAGATGATATCCCACAATGCTGAACTCACACCAAAACCTTTCTCCGGATCGGAATAATGATGAAGCATATGATGATCTTTTATTTTCTTAAACCAGCCAGATTTGAAATTAGCGTGATGCATCGCATAATGGCTTTCATCATAAATGAGATAGCCTAAGAGAAACCCTGCAAAAAAGGCGGCTAATACAAATTCCGTAAGGAAGATATAAAAAATAAGGTAGATAATGGTGGCCAAAGGAATACTCGCCGACAAAGGCATTACCAATCGTAGCCTATCCTTCGGATAATCATGATGTACACCATGAAAAATAAAATGGATCCGTTGTCCCCATCTACTTTTAGGCTCAAAATGAAATACCCACCGATGTAGTATATACTCCGCCAAAGTCCAAAATGCCAAACCACATAAAAAATATA
Source organism: Sphingobacterium sp. (assembly GCA_040392845.1). GTDB lineage: Bacteria > Bacteroidota > Bacteroidia > Sphingobacteriales > Sphingobacteriaceae > Sphingobacterium. Next base: position 965 of record JBEBVG010000003.1, read on the forward strand.
AGGCAATATATCCGGCTGACATCTCCCCAATAACATATGCCTTCCAAATAAAGTAGATGATAACGGGAATCCAAAAAATGAGTGGTACCGTAAAATGTACTTTCGTTAATGATTCCAGAAAATCACTTTTAAACATCCTTGTCGACTCGGTAGAGTTTGAAACAAAATTCTTCTTCGCCATAACTAATTTTCTTTTTCAAGGGAGATTTACCCCAAGGAGTTAATTATTCAACACTACAAAAGTACCATTATGATCCTAGACAAAAAAAGCACCTTCGTCATTTTTTTGTCCAAATCCTGACTTTTATACCCTACTGGTTAAAACAAAAAATCTACTGTGTATTTTTTGACCACTTATCTATATGCTTTAACAATAATGGAAATGCAGGAAAAGTCATCCCATGATCATAGCCATCCAGCTCCATAAGCGACACGGTCTTATGTCCCACTAGCTTAAGCATGCGTTCCAGATAAGCATTTTCCTCATATCGGCCAAGCATTTCCAATTCTCTATCGCCGGTAACTAACATTATAGGAGGAGCATCTTTACGAACCCAATATAAGGGAGCCCACTGGTCAATGAGAGGCTGTAATTCAGGTATCCCTTTTTCTTTTCGGGCAGCCACATGTGTTATCGTTTGGCTTGAAAGTGCACCAATACCCATAAAACGATCTATATCAATCCCTTTCTCCGCCAGATAATTTTTATTAAGTCCCAACATCAGGGATATATATGCGCCGGCAGAGTGTCCTGCCAGAACGAACTTGTCTCTATTTCCACCATATTTCTCAATATGATCATAGCTCCATTTAACAGCATCAGCAGCATCATGTAATATGTCCTCGACACGAACTTTAGGTGTAAAACGATATCCCACCGAAATAACGCCTATACCTTTATTTTTTAACGCTTCGGGAATAGCGTTATTACCTCCCGTAAGCCCCCCTCCGTGAAACCATATCACGGTTACAAAATCTTTTGTATCTTTTGGAAAGTACAGATTTACCCGACATTGCTGCTGGCTATACGCGTCTTGTGCGGAAGTATATACCACATCCGTTTCTTCTATATATACCGGGGATTGCGCCTTGCATAGTACCAACAAGAGCAAACAAGAAACAAATAACAATAGTTTTTTCATCTTATGCTTTTAATAAATAGAATAACAAATGTAAAGATTTTGTATTTTTACGGAGCTATAAAAATAGCTTTTATCACAAACCCATCAACAAATCGATTAGATGATTGACGAAACAAACAATTCGGAAGAAAATAATTTAGATCAGACACCAGACACCGAACAGGCAAGTAATACCATCCCCTTATCCGGTCTCTACGAGAATTGGTTCCTGGATTATGCTTCTTATGTTATATTAGATCGAGCTGTTCCACATATCAATGATGGCTTTAAACCGGTACAACGTCGTATCCTGCATTCGCTAAAAGAAATGGACGATGGCCGGTTTAACAAAGCGGCAAATGTCATCGGAAATACCATGAAGTACCACCCACACGGCGATGCCTCTATTGGTGATGCAATGGTACAACTGGGACAAAAAGATCTTTTGATTGATTGTCAGGGAAACTGGGGTGATCCCGTTACAGGCGATTCAGCCGCCGCTCCTCGTTATATTGAAGGGCGTCTATCTAAATTTGCCAATGAGGTCGTTTTCAATCCGGATACTACGGAGTGGCAGCAGAGTTATGATGGACGTAATAGGGAGCCTGTCACCTTACCTGTGAAATTTCCATTGCTATTAACACAAGGAGCCGAAGGTATTGCCGTAGGGCTGGCGACCAAGATTATGCCACACAATTTTGTTGAATTGATTGATGGTTCTATTCAGGTTCTCCGCGGGGAGCGACCCGATATTTACCCTGATTTTCCGACCGGCGGTCTTGCCGACGTGTCCAATTATAATGAAGGACAACGTGGGGGCAAAATTCGTATCCGTGCCAAAATCGAAGAGCGCGACAAAAAGACATTAGCTATCACAGAGATACCTTTTGGAACAACTACGGGAGCGTTGATAGAAAGTATTGTATCCGCGAATGATAAAGGCAAAATCAAAATAAAGAAAATTGAAGACAATACAGCTGAGCACGTAGAGATTATCGTCCATCTGGCACCTGGTATATCGCCTGACGTGACTATCGATGCGTTATATGCATTTACCTCTTGCGAGTCGTCTATTTCGCCGAATACCTGCGTCATTAAAAACGACAAGCCACACTTCCTGAGCGTGAATGATATTCTTATCGAAAATACGAAGCAGACGAAAGCATTGTTAAAACAAGAGCTGGAAATCCGGCTTTGGGAGCTACAGGAAAAAATATTCTTTAGTAATCTCCTGAAGATATTTATTCAGGAGGGGATGTATAAACATGCCAGCTACGAAAATGCTGGTGACTTTGATACCGTCGTCCAGGTTTTAAATGAACTCTTCGCTCCTTTCTTTGACTTGTTTTATAGGAAAATCGTAGCTGAAGACTATAAAAAACTAATCGATAAACCCATGAGCAGCATCACGCGCTTTGATATTAAAAAAGCGGATGAACAGATGAAGGCTCTGGAAGATGAAATAAAGGAGGTTAAGAAAAATTTAAGACAGCTCACAGAATATACGATAGCATGGTTCGAACGGCTACGGTCTAAATATGCTAAAGGACGGGAAAGAAAAACAGAGCTTCGTATATTTGATAAAGTAGAAGCCGCACACGTCGCTTTGGCTAATGCAAAACTCTATGTCAACCGTGCCGAAGGATTTATTGGTACCGGCATGAAGAAAGATGAGTTCGTCACAGAATGTTCCGATATCGACGACATTATTGTTTTCCGTGAAAATGGTATGTATAGTGTCACGAAGGTCCAGGATAAAGTTTTTGTCGGAAAGGATATTATATATGTCGCTATTTTTAAGAAAGGTGATGAACGTACCATCTATAATGCTATTTATAGGGATGGAAGTAACGGGACGACATATGTCAAACGTTTTGCGGTAACGGCAGTAACGCGCGACAAAGAATATGACTTATCCAAAGGTTCTAAAGGTTCTAAGGTGCTCTATTTTACGGCTAATCCGAATGGCGAAGCCGAAACGGTAAACATACAGCTTAAACCGCATACAAAGCTCCGGAAATTAACGTTTGACCTGGATTTTGCAGAAATCGCTATCAAAGGGAAAGGCTCTTTAGGGAATATTGTTTCCAAATATCCCGTAAAAAAGATCACCTTCAAAAGTGCCGGTATTTCTACATTAGCGGGTCGCAAGATATGGTACGACGATATCCTGAAACGGTTGAATGCTGATGAAAGAGGCGAATATCTAGGGGAATTCGACGGAGACGATAAGATCCTTATAATCTTTCAGGATGGCTCTTATGAACTCTCCACTTTTGACCTGAACAATCATTTTGATGAAAAGATGATTCGTATCGAAAAACATTATCCACAACATGTCTACGCCGCTGTTCATCAAGATGGTAAAACAGGGACCTATTATGTAAAACGTTTCACCTTTGATGATATTCCTTTGGGAAAACGTGTTTCCTTCATTAATGAAGAACCCGGATCGAAGTTAGTTGTATTGACAAATAGTCCGGATCCGGTCGTTAAGATAGATCAGCTTAAAGGAAAGTCCCAAATATCCGAAACGATAGAACAATCCTTGAACGAGCTGATTGATGTGAAGAAAATACGAGCTCAGGGCAACCGGTTATCTTTTCATAATGTACAACAAGTGACTCTGATGACCGAAGAAATCGATCTGTCGAAAGTCGAGGTTCAGGAGGAGACTTCGGTTGTGGAGGCAAAGACAGAAAACACTTCGGTCTCTTTCGAAATTACAAATCCGGAAGATGTCCAGATGGACAACGGCGGACAAATGGACTTGTTTTAAATAAATATTTTAATGGGCAAGTTTATACTTCGTTTTAGACCTTATACTTTGGAGATGCGCCACGTCTTTACCGTGGCATCTTTCAGCCGGACAACCACTCCCGTCGTTTTAACGGAGCTCGAATATGATGGTATCGTGGGCTATGGTGAAGCAAGCATGCCTCCTTATTTAGGTGAAACGCAGGAAAGCGTTATTGCTTTTTTAAAAAAAATAGACCTTTCCTCCTTTTCCTCACCTTTCGAGACAGCAGAAATATTAGCTTACATTGACCAGATAGACAACAAAAATACAGCTGCTAAGGCAGCTGTGGATATTGCCTTGCATGATCTTCTGGGAAAAATTATGAATCAGCCCTTTTACAAAATATGGGGATTAAATCCTGACCTTATTCCGCCTACCTCCTACACCATCGGTATAGACAGTGAAGATATGGTTCGCAAAAAAGTAGCCGAGGCTGAACAGTTCAAAATCTTAAAAGTAAAATTAGGGTTGGATACGGACAAAATGATGGTAGATACTATTCGTTCCATGACGGACATTCCACTTTGCGCCGATGTCAATCAAGGATGGGTCGATAAGGAGCAAGCACTCGACATGGCTTATTGGCTGCACGACAGAAATGTTGTATTTTTAGAACAACCTATGCCGAAGGAGATGCGGGACGAAAATGCCTGGCTGACCGAACATGCACCTATTCCTACCATCGCGGATGAAAGCTGTCAGCGCTTGACCGATATTGTGGGTCTAAAGGGAGTTTATAGTGGCATCAACATCAAGTTGATGAAATGCACCGGCATGCGTGAAGCCAAGCAAATGGCGGAACTAGCCCGTGCTCTGGATATGAAAGTCATGCTCGGCTGTATGACAGAGACTTCTTGTGCAATATCAGCTGCTGCACAGCTCGCCCCACTTGCAGACTGGGCAGACCTCGATGGTGCCTTACTTATCCAGAATGATATTTATGACGGGATGCAAGTCAAAGACGGAAAATGTATTAGCTCCGATAGACCGGGCATAGGTGTTATTAAACGATAATAACCGCGATAGTCATCGTATTTACCACACTTTATTTTTTATCGTCGGCCACTCTTCTTTAGAGAGATCTACCATATAACCATTAACGATTGCATATCTCAAATTACCTCGCTTATCGCCGATAAAGAAATTTGCAGATCCGCCAAGATCAATAGTAGTCGTCGGATAAAATGATTTTCCGGCAAAAAGAATAATCGGTAAGGAATACAGCCCATCCCGGTTTGGCTCTACTGTTCGGATTGGCACTGCAAGAATACCGGATTTTAACACTTTCAATGCTTGTTCCCCCGATATCGATTTAATATCGGCAAGCGGTTTATCATCAACCTTCGCCGGCACCAATAGAAATCCTTCTGCATCGATCTCTTCATACCCATACGACTCCCGGAGATCACCAATATCTTCAACCCTGCCGCGTACATAATAATCCCGACCTACCGTAATCTCTCCCCTCCGTATAGCCATATCTGTCTTATAGGTCATATCGTTTCTTGTCAGCTCTAAATTCCGAATGACAATATCATGTAGCTGTGAGGAATTAAAGGGAATGTTTTCATAATCGTCAACAGGATATTCTTTGTACCTGTCTTCTGCAATCTCGATCAGGGCATTTAGAATAATAATGAAATTAAGTCTACGGATTTCCTGTTTTTCAGGATCGCCCTTTAATCCTCCTGATTCGATGAGTACTGTACTGGCATTCCAGGACTGAAAGTTGTCCCCAAAACCACGTGGCGAATGGGTGTCATCATATTTTGCAACAGCATCAGGAATGTATTGCTGAAGGAGTCTGTTCATACCCACGATGATCTGCATAGCCCCTCCTCTGACCTCGTTTATTTCACGGGCATGATTATAAGCCGGCGCTAATAAAGATATAGTGACAGGATTTTTTGTACCAGGAACATTATAATAAATATTTTGATCATGCAGGTTAAAACCATAGTCCGGCTTAATCTCCATTCCTCTTTTTCGCAATAATGCACCTTCTATCGTTTGAGTTGCCCGTGCATCCCGGTTAAGATCTATTTGTTGTGCATTTCGTCTGGTATATTGCTCAGCACCGTCTGGATTGAGCATCGGTATAAAATGTAGTGTCAACTCCTTCTGCAGCAGGTCACGGATAGATTGATAATCCTCATCCTTACCTTCCAGGAAGTTAAAGAGATCGAACATGGCCATGGTCGCGGTGGGTTCATCACCATGCATCTGTGACCATAACATGACCTTTTTACCGCCTTGCCCGTATGCCAACTCGTAGATGGCTCTTCCCTGCACCGATTTTCCTATCTGGCGAACGGCCAATACTGATCTGTCCTGATGTATCTGCACTAACGAATCGATATCGGCATGCTTAAAACGACGATGATATAATGCCTTTTCTTTGTAAGAAGGATACATAGTATTAAAAATAGCCGTATCCGGCATACCGTCTTTGGCCGTTCCCAGGACTCCTTTATTCTTTAGAGAGGTTCCCTGACAAGCAGCAGTAACCACTGCCACGACGACAATAAATAGCAGCACTTTGCTCTTATTTACACCGATTTTCATATACGGATACCTCCAACTTTCAGGCCAGAATATAATTACCTGTTAAATAGTAAACGATGTCCCGATCCGACCTCAATTATCTTGCCATCCGAATAAGCCAAATTTCCCGATACGATAGTATAGGCGATTGTAGACGAAAAAGTATGTCCTTCAAATGGAGACCAGCCACATTTTGAAAGAATATTTTCACGGGTTACCTGATATGGCTTATTCAAATCGGCCAGCACCAGGTCGGCCCAATATCCTTCACGGATAAAGCCGCGCTGTTCGATCTGAAAACATATGGCCGTATTGTGTGCTGTTTTTTGTACCAACTGTTCCAAGGTCAGCTTTCCTTCCCTCACCATATCCAACAAGGCCTGTAAAGCATGTTGCACCAAAGGACCACCCGACGGCGCCTGGAGATAGGGACGCTCTTTTTCTTCGAGGGTATGTGGCGCATGGTCTGTAGCGATTACATCAATATGTCCATCTAATACAGCCTTGACTATCTGGTCGCGATCCTGTGCTGTCTTTACCGCAGGATTCCACTTTATAAAGTTTCCCTTTTCCTTGTAATCTTCATCTGAAAACCACAGGTGATGTATGCACGCTTCAGCTGTGATACGTTTTTGATCCAATGGGATTGTATTGTCAAATAAAGCCGTTTCTTTTGCCGTGGAGATGTGCAGAATATGTAGTCTTGAATTATTTTTTTTCGCCAGAGCTACCGCCTTGGAGGATGATAAATAACAAGCTTCAACAGAACGGATCAAGGGATGCATGTCTACTGTGATATGCTCTCCATATTGCTCTTTATACCGGGCTAAGTTCGCTTTTATGGTCGCTTCATCTTCACAATGGGTAGCAATCAAAGTAGGTGCATTCCGAAAAATACCCTCCAATGCTGCTTCATTATCCACCAACATATTACCGGTGGAAGAGCCCATAAAAACTTTGATACCACACACATCCCGCGGATTTGTCTTCAAAACCTCATCTAAATTATCATTAGCTGCTCCCATAAAAAAAGAATAGTTGGCCAATGAATTGTCTTGGGCAATATCATATTTATCCTGTAGCAGTTTCTGCGTAAGTGTATTCGGCACCGTATTCGGCATTTCCATAAAGGAGGTTGTTCCTCCTGCTACCGCCGCTCTGCTCTCCGTATATATGTCAGCCTTATAGGTTAGGCCCGGCTCGCGAAAGTGTACCTGGTCATCGATCAAACCGGGCAACAGATGCAATCCTTTCGCGTTAATCTCCATATCGGCAGTTGTATCGATAGAAGAGTCTATTTTCTCGATGCGGCCATCTTTGATATAAATATCTAACGCCTGTATCGTCCCTTCATTGACAACATGTGCGTTTTTTATAAGTATTGTAGACATAGATGAAGTTAAGTTATACGTAACAAAGATATCATTATTCGAAGATTTAATAGGTTTTCAGATAGCTTAATGATAAAATAATCGTATTTTAAGCCCAATTAAGAAATATAGAAATAGCCATGAGCAGTCAGTTCGTCAAAAAGGAAATCGGGTTTCTAAACAATGTACAAAATCGTTGGCAAGAATTTCAATATGTGATCGGTGTCGTCAAACAGTTTATGAAGGGTTTGCGTACTTTACATTTTGTCGGGCCGTGTGTGACGGTATATGGGTCGGCACGATTTAAAGAAGATCATCATTTTTATCAACAGGCACGTCACATTTCTGCCGAGATTGCTAAGCTGGGGCTCACCATTATGACAGGAGGCGGCCCGGGCATTATGGAAGCAGCAAATCGTGGTGCAAAGGATGTCGATGGCAAATCGGTAGGGTGCAACATTGTCCTCCCACATGAACAAATGCACAATCCTTATATGGATAAGTTTGTCAATATCGAATCATTTTTCGTCCGCAAAGAGTTACTACGCAAATATTCGGTAGCTTTTGTCATCATGCCCGGGGGGATAGGGACTTTAGATGAGTTTTTTGAAACTTATACCTTGGTACAAACTGGAAAATTAGTCAATTATCCCATAGTCGTTCTCGACAAACCGTATTATCACAACATTCTTGAGCACCTCGACAAGATGGTCGAAGAAGGGACTATCTCCCCTGAAGATAAAGATCTTGTATTTTTTACAGATAATGCCGATGAGGCGATAAGTTATATCAAAAATTTCGTACATGCGTATACGATTGGTGCAAAAGAAAGTCTCAAAGCCAGATGGATCTTAGGTGAAAAGAGTTTGAAAAGTGCGTAGAGAGAGATATTATTCTTTCAGTTTAAATCTGGCCAACGAAACTGTTTGAGGCATATGGGCGGTCCCACCATGGCCATACAGGCAAATGATAGTCTTATCTGGAAGTACAGCGAGATCGGAATAAGTAGCTCCTCCTTCCTGTAAAAGTCCCCAGGTTATCCACGTTTTACCTTCATTTTTACTCATCCTAATGGTAAGATCTTTCCTCTGTTTAAGATCTGCAGGTTGAGAGATTACGAGTATTTTTGGATTTGACGGATAATCTATCAGCCCAATATCGCATACCTTCCCAGTAAGTGCAGTGTCATACTCCAATTTTTGTCTCCACGTTTCAGCGCTGTCTTCACTCCACACTTTCGCTTGATGAGAACCAAGATACCCGTTAAATGTTCGTCCGATCAGCAGGAGATGACCACTTTCAGTTTCTACGACCTGCGATTCGTTAAGCTCGCCTACGGGAGTATCTCCTCCGACATTCCATGTTTTTCCATGATCGTCGCTGTATAAACAGTTAACGCCATAAGCTCTTTCTATACCAGGAAAAGAGATTGACTTTCTATGCCATACAGGCACGATGAGGCGCTTATTCTTAAGTTGTATGCCATGTCCCGGTCCAGGCAGATGAAAAGTCCATTGATGTGTATTATCTGCAAATAATGAGGTAACCTCTTTAGGCAATGACCAGGTTATACCATCATCGTTACTTGTTTTATAAAAAACTTCTGTGTGCGTATTCTTATAGTTCAATGCGTAAAATAGAAATATTTCTTTAGTCTTCCGATCCTGCACCACGGTAGGGTTGGCCCAGGATTGCCCATTTTTACTCTCAACAATAATGTTTGACGCTGAAAAACTCTTTCCCTGGTCCAAACTTCTCTTCATAACGATATGGTGTGCACCATCATCTGCGCCTTCATCAATCCTTGCTTCAGCAAAAGCCAGGATACTCCCCGACTGCGTCACAGCCAAACCGTAGACAAAATGTCCAAATATGCCGTTCTCCTTATTATCCCAAACTGTTGCTTTATGCAATATTAATTGTGCCTCTCCTAAAAAAGGAAAGGATAAAGTCCAGCATAACACTACTACTCTCAAATATTTATACATACTCAATTTTTTCTCCCCGGAGGTCACCTCTTGTCATATTCTCCTCGCTGATATTTTCTGACAGCGTTGAATAGCAGGTTTTCAACTTTTTGGTACTTTCGTTCACCTGCAACATTATTGTATTCGATATTATTCTTGCTTAACGAATAGAGTTCCCTGTCTTCCCAAAGCTTCGTATGTACATTGTACCAAAATGTTGCCCGAAAATTATCGTTGCGAACCGAATATCCTATATGTGTAGCATCTTGCTTGCCCAGAATGACGTCGTATGGTCTGGCAAATTGGCTAAAGGCCAATTTATCCCACTTCATCTTAGGGGCATTTAGCAACGGGGCCAGACTAATCCCGGAAAGTTTGTGATCTGCTACTATACCACATAATTCATTTAATGTCGGGTATATATCCACCGTCTCCACCACAGCATCCGTATGCAAACCGTTACCTTTGACCCTTGGATCTACAATCAATAAGGGAACCCGCACGTCCAATTCAAAATTTGTTGACTTACACCACAAATCCTGCTCTCCCAAATGATAACCATGATCTCCCCAAAGAACAATGATCGTATTTTCAGTAAGTCTGCTTTGCTCTAATTCGTCAAGGATTTTACCAACTTGTGCATCAACATAACTAATACACGCATAATATGCATGCAACAGTTCTTTTTCTTTGTCCGCAGAAAGCGGTCCTGAATCTGGTATATCTTTATATCCCCTTAACTCTTGCCATTGGTGAAAAGCCAGATCGGGGCTACCCTCGGGGCGACCTCTGTCTTTTACATTAAAAGCAGACTGATCGTACAAATCCCAATATTTTTTTGGAGCATTAAAAGGAGCATGTGGTTTTCTAAATCCTACAGCAACAAAGAAAGGAGTCTTTGCCTGCTGTGCTTCCCGGATGACCGAAATGGCATTTCCAGCGATCTTCCCATCTGAATATGCTTCATCCGAAACATCCGCCATTTCTGTTGAGATACCCTTTCCCCGCTTTACCTGATTCTGTGGCAGGGCATACGTATTACTGTTTGCCAAAATTTCCTTTGTCCAGGAAATATCGTCTGCCGTAGCTTTGGTACCATGTGTAGTCTTACCTATACCCACTGTATAATACCCATTGCTTTTGAACCATTGAGGTAACGTGATTATATCCGGATATTTCGTTCTGAAATGAGTCTGGAGATCAGTAACCCCCGTATAATCAGGACGCAAACCTGTCAAAAGAGATGCCCTGGAAGGATTACAAACAGCTTGTTGACAATATGCTTTTTGAAACAATACTCCCCGGCTCGCCAATTTGTCAATATTTGGTGTAATGGCGACAGGATCACCATAGCACCTTATATTCGGTCGTAAATCATCCACTAAGACAAATAAAACATTCATTTTTTTTGTCTGCTTGTCTTGACCGCATGCAATAGCGATCAAACCGATCTGGGCGATACCTATTAGTATTATTTTAAACACATACATATATCATCGATAGCTTTACTAATTTTTTTGTTTAATCCGCACAAAGGATAAAGTTAAAGAAACAAAGAGTAGTACCACCGCAATCACCTGGTATGTGATAGAAAGACTAACGTTGGCATCTTTCAGCGCGCCCCCGACGTAGACCATCAACCCCCCGACTATTGTACTTAAAAAATTCAAAAAACCATAGGCCGTCGCAATATATCTTTGATCCACTACCTGCCTTAACATCGGCATAAGATTAGCATCATTAAAGCCCCTGGCCAGACCAAATATTGCCATAGCCAATATCGCTAATGCAAAAACAGAGGTCGAAGCCATAAGAAATAAAAATGGAGCACCTATACAAAATCCAATAATCATTACATTCAATCGACCCTTTGGATTTCTTTGTACCCATCTGTCTGCAATGATACCTCCTAATATAACGCCGATAAATGACCCGATCTGAATATAGCCGGTGGCTGATATACCCGCAGTACCCAGATCCAGATTAAACTGATCTTTCAGGAAAGTAGGTAACCAACCATTTACCAGCCAATTAGCCATACCTAACACAGCAAAAAATATTAAGATAATATAAAAAGAAGGCAGCCTAAATAAAGAGGAAAGCACTTCCTTTATCGAATAGCGGCTTTGCTCAATAGAGACAGCATCGTCCATTGTGTGCTCTTGTGGTTTATCCCGGACCAGATACAACAATAAAATAGCATAGGCTATTCCAAAGATACCAAACACATGAAAACCGTATCGCCAACCCCAATACTCAGCTATAAAACCTCCTAGCCCCCCTAACGCAAGCCCGGTATACAGTCCGCACATATGCAAACCTGTAGCCAAGGACCTTGTTTTACCGGTATGATAATCTGTAATTAATGCCAATGCAGCAGGGATATAACAAGCCTCGCTTACTCCCATCAGTAACCGCGTCGCTAACATTTCAGGAAAGGAGGTTGCATAGCCTGTCCAAAGCGTCACTAAAGACCATATAGCCACAGATAAAACAATCACGGTCTTACGTGAGTATTTGTCTGCTAAATACCCTCCGAAAGGACTTACGAACCCATAAGACCAAAGAAAAACAGACGTTAACAGTCCAAATTGTGCGTCTGTCAAACCAAAATCTGCTACGATGGGATCACGCATCGAAGTAATCAGTATGCGATCAAAATAGTTCAAAAATGCCACGACCCATAGTAAAGCTACGAGCAACCAAGCATATCCTTTCGTGTTTGTTTTCATGATCAAGTTATCTTAATCTATGCTGCCAAAAAGAACCTGTGCTGTACGAATTCCCGGTCTCACTTCCCCCGAAGGCAATACAACCCCTCCCTGCCAATAGGCTGAACCAGTGGTCACCGGAACCCAGGTTTTACTTTCCTTATCCGAAACAGGGACAGCAATTTTGTCCTGTATATATTCCCATATTCCATCATGCATTTGATAACACAATATACGGTTAGAAAACCCGGGATGTCTTTCCCTTAGATCTTTCGAAGCCAGTTCTCCGTTGTCTCCTCCAAAAATGAATAAATTACCCGATTCCTCATCAAACCATGCAGGATTAGGTGCTGCAGCTACAGATTCAGGTAATTCTGCAATCTCTTTCCAGCTATTATTTTCAGAATCTAAAACGTAAGCATCCCGAAGATATTCTCTTTCTCCATTATGCAAACTTACCCCTGAAGCAATGAACACTTCACCATTCAAATCCCCCACAACAGACAACATCCGACCTTCGCCCGGTATGCTGGGGCAAACTTCCCAGCCTTTTTCTGTATGATCCAAATCCAGCCTCCAACAACTGTTTAATGCAGATTTCGAATCAGGAGATTCAATCCCTCCTAGTATATACCAATAGTTCTCCACCAACACACCAACACAATTTGCTATCGGATACGGCAGATCCGGCAATTGCTCGGTTGAAAAGTGTTTATTATCCAAAATCAATTTATACGTCTTGGAAAGATGTTCGACCTCATTACTACCACCCGCTATATAAATAGCTCCGCGATAAGAAGCAACTGCACCATAGCCCATAGGCGCCGGCAAAATCCCTGCTTCTACCCAGTTACCATCTTTTTTTTCCAACATAAAAATCTTATCCGTCCATATCTTTTTACCTCCGTCCCAAGGAGCCTTTCCATCCGGAAAATTTGCGCCTCCCATCATAACTAGACAATCATTTGCAACGGCAACATATGCGCCGGCAAAACCGATCTTATCAGGAATGGAAGACAGCTTTCTCCAGTTTAGTTTTACCTGTTCTTCTTGGGAAAGCAATAGTGTAGGACTTATCATAATTAGGAATAATATAATTCGCTGGAAGTTCATTGAGGTAAAGTCAATTCGTAAGGGGTTGCTATGGAAAAGAAATCTATTTTATCCAAATCGGTATATAGACTTTCTTCCTTCTCTAAAGACAAGACTGTCAAAGGAAGACGTGGCGTACCCAAATCAAAGCCAACTTTTTTCATAATAGCTCGTTGGGTAGGTATAGGTCCGTATTTCACCAATAGCTGGATCATTTCAACAGCTTGGTAGTGTAATTTTTCAGCCTCTTCCAACTTTCCTTCTTCAAAGTACCGAACAACTTGCGCATATAATTTTGCGCTATAGTTGTACGTGCTGCCAATCGCGCCCTTAGCTCCCACTGCAAGTGCAGGCAACAACAGTTCATCATATCCAAATAATATGTCGTATTTGCCGCCTTTGTAATGTAAGCAAGCTTGATACTCGTGTATAGTCGCTGCAGTATATTTGATACCAGCCAATGTAGGAATTTGCTCCTCTGCCAACTTCAAAAACTCCAACATATCTATTTGAATACCCGTCAAAGCCGGAATGTGGTAATAGAAGAAAGGTAATCGGGGAGCAGCCTCGGCAATAGCGGACATGCAAGCGACAAGATTCGCCACAGAGCTTGGCTTAAAATAAAAGGCTGATACCGACGAGATATAATCGGCCCCACAGTCCTGGGCATGTACGGCTAGCCTTTTCGCTTCCTCTATCGAACTGTGACCTACGTGCACAAAAACCAATAACCTTTTATTGACAGCGGCAATATACTTTTCGGTAATCGCCATCCTCTCCTCCATCGAAAGATTAGGACCTTCACCGTTTGTGCCACACACAAAAACTCCTTTTATCCCTTGACTAATCAAATATTCAACATACGAAGGAATTATATCCAAATCAATACTTCCATCCTCCTTATAAGCCGCAAAGGTTGCCGCTATCAAACCTGTAATTTTACTCATCTTTTTATTTTATTTCTATAACAAATCTTTTAATAATATACGCTGAAACACCAAATCGGCTTGGCTGCTTTCGTAAAGCACTCCTATAGTCTCTTCATCAATAGAGGTAATACAAGAATATCCTCTACCTTTTCCTTCGTCCAATAACAGTTTCCATTCCCATGTTTCGGCATCATCTTTACTTACTTTTAGTGTGATGTTGACACGTTCGTACTTGGAATCTGGATTACAAAACACGATAATCGATTTAGGCGTTCCGTTCTCGGTATAATTGTGTTTGTGAATACTAGCCATGCATGTTGGCTCGATAAGGGCACTATGCGAAGTGTGGTGCTCAATCCATGTGTCGCCCATATCCGCTGTTGTGGCGATGGCTCGTCCATTATCTGGTCCTTTATTGGTCGCGTTGAAATTAGAGCGCATATTTAGCATAATACGTCCATCTTCCAATTCTACGGCCATACACTCTGTTGTAGACCGCGGTGAAGCAGGATTGGATGTCACCCAAGTTTTCCCTCCGTCTTTACTGTAGGTAAGGTTTGAAAATGCTTCACCCCTCTTATCCCTACCTTGTGTAGGCATGACTAATGTCCCGTCTTTCAATGTCAAGCCATGCCCGGGAGCAGGCGCCCATAGCCACCACTCTTCTTTTTTACACATCTGTGTCAAATTCGTAGGCTGGGACCATGTTTTTCCATTGTCTGAACTCTTGACCATCAAGAATTGGGACGTTTGCTTAATATCAAAGCCCGGCTGAGAACCTTTTGTCTTCCACTGATGATTCCAGATTTCCTTACCATCCTTTACGCCAGGATACCAAGTCCCCGTTTCATCGATCACCCCATACATCCATAATCCAGCAACATAAATATCACCTGTATGCTCATCCAATAGAATATTGGGATCCGAGACTCCATTAAACTTTTGTGGCAAACCACCATACTCTCCCATATCGATGGCAACCTCGTTGGGTAACCAAGTCAACCCCTTATCCAAGCTGCGTGATACCCCGATATCCATATGTCCTTGCAGATCTCTGCTCGATTCGTAACGGGCATCATAAACCGATATCAAAGAACCATCCTTTGCAGTGATTAGACCAGGGATACGACTGGTGTGTATACCGCCCTGCCCATGTCTTCTGACAGCTACCCCTAATCTATGCTCAGACATAGACCGGTTTAATACTTCGTCAAAATTCTGCTTGTTTATAGAAAATTTGTCCCAACCGATCGAAAATGGCACTTCAATATTTTCAACAGTTTTTGTGCTAAGCGTAATCCAAATAGAATTGGACCCCTTAGTTAGATTGCTATTAAAAAACAAGCGGTTATTACCTTCTTTTGCTCTCGATTTCAACAATAGACTATATTTTTTAATGCTATTTCGGTTAAAAAGAGAAGTATCTCCATGGATATACCATACCCCTATTTCATCAATTACCTCCGCTGACCTTGCGTCAAGTCGTAATAGTATTTCTCCTTTAATATTACGTCTATCATCTTCGCTATCTATTTGCAACCTTTTAACCACATTGATTTCCTGATCCATTAAAACCGGAACGGTATATGTCCTTTCCGTCACACGCAATTGCGAATACCCGGACCATGCCATAAAAAGAAATAGAAAACATAAAAAAGGTTTCAGCATGCATTTAGATTTAAACATTGCAATATAGTACTTATGTACTACAAATAAAATTAAGAAAAAAAATATAGAATCCCAAAGGATTCTATATTTAAAATTTTCTATTTTTTTAGTAATTCGAAATGAGGTCTGAGATGCTCCCTCATACCTATTACAAAGTCCTCTTTCGTTCCATCTTTCAGAATCTTCACCAAATCCCCATGCGATACATTCGATTTTACACTCCGGTTTTCATTCTTCAATACATAATCGAATAAGGGTAAAAGCATGATCTGAAATCTTTTCAACGTATCATTACCTGTTATTTCGTACAATTTACCATGGAAAGCTATTTCACTGTTCACGCGAAATACATCATCATCGATAAATTTTTCATTATCCACAATTGCCTGTAGTTCTTTAATGTCTTTATCTGTTTTACGAATGAAAAGTAAATCCGCTAGACCAGATTCCAAAACTAACCGGAGCTCAAAGAGGTTTTGCAATGTACTCGTATCCATCAGTAAAGGGTTAAGAACTCTTTCAAACGATCCTAATATATCTGGATTGGTCAATATCATCCCCCGTTTCTTTTTCGATTCGATCAGCCCCAACATTCGAAGTCTACTCAACGCCTCTCTCAAGACATTTCTACTAACCCCTAATGCTTCCGCTAGCTCCATCTCCGTCGGAAGAACATCACCTGTTTTCAACTCTTTTTTATTCAAGTACTCCCTTAGGCGCAACTCAACCATATCCGCCCTTGTATTTACGGAAATAGGTTTCAAATCATTCATCAATTCACTTGCCGACATATTTGTTTATTATCATGTTCTACAAAATAACATAAAAGAATTTACTATTTGAATTATAATATAGATAAATTGTTAACAATATGGCAATTTCAACAAAAATCTAATAATTTATTTGAAAAATATTTTTAAAAATGATCTTAAATATTTATAATTTTCCCTTCTTGCGGTAAATTGGTCTATATACCAGTGCTAATTGATCTTTGCTAAGTTTCCGATCAAACAGCAAGCTAGCCAAGGTTCCGGCCAAATAAGTCGTAATCCCTCCAATTGCACTGTACCACATGTACGAAATATCCGTAAATCCCGCGATACATGCGACCAATGTAAAGCCTAAAGCAAAACCTATCAAAGCCCCCTTAGGACCAGCTCTTCTATTAAGCATTCCCAACAGAAAGATACCTACTAATGCTCCCCCGAAGAAATTAATGATCGTAGTAGATGCCTCAAGAATATTACCCAATAGCCCCCCAAGACAAGCTAATACAGTTGAAAAAACACCAATGGTCAACGTTACCTTTCGTGCCAATCTTACAGTTGCTTCTTTTTCTCGGAAACGGTTATAAAAATCCGAAAGAAAAACGGTCGTCAAAGAATTCAATACTGAACTGATGGTCGACATCGATGCCGCGAACAATGCCGCAATTAGAAATCCCTTAAATCCGACAGGTAATTCATCAATTACAAAACGAATAAAAACCTGATTGCTTTCAATATCCACAGCATTCTTCTGCTTATAGAATGCAAATAATACAGCTCCTTCAAAAAAGATCAGAAAACCAATTAATGTCGCTACCAGTGCGGAAGCAATAAACGCATAATTTGATTTTTTCAAGGAGTCTACCGTTAAAAATCGTTGCATTTCAGCTTGGTCTGTTCCAAATTGAGAAATAATCAAAAACGTGCCTCCAATAATTCCTCCCCATACTGTATAGGTATCTGTAAAGCTAGTAGAAAAATTAAAATACTCAAACTTTCCATGTTCAACAGCTGTATCAAATACCTGCGTAAGGCCGCCATCAATTCCATGAATAGCTACTCCTATAATGACAAATATCCCGCCTAACATAATAATCAACTGGGGTACATCTGTCCAAATTACCGCTTTCATCCCTCCTATCATTGTATAGATAGTCGTAAACAATCCGGTAAGCAGTACCACCCAGATTATATCAATACCAGTTAATACACTGATGATAATAGCAGGCGCGTAAATACCAATAGCCAGAAAACAACTTTTAAAAATAATAAACAACCCACTTCCCAATAGTCTTATAGTCAGGTTGAACCGCTTCTCCAAATATTCATAGATAGAATATAACTTTAAATTAAAGAAGAAAGGGATAATAATGACACAAATTACAACGACTGCAATAGGTAGTGCCAAACGGTATTGGAGGAACGAGAAATTGGAACTAAACCCCAAACCTACCGCCCCAATATACGAGATTGCACTAGTCACCGTGGCAATTCCAGCAAACGCTGCAGCCCACCAAGGTATTGTCCCTCCTCCCATCAAAAAGTCTTTCAATGATTTCTGGGACTTTCCAAAAAATCCGGCTAACACGACCACACCAAAAAAATAGGCTCCTATAATAAGATAATCTATGATATGCATTATATTTGAATATTAAATAAGATTTTGTTTTAATGCCTTTACAGCATAGTCACATGCTCTAGCTGTCATGGCCATATACGTAAGCGATGGATTGACGCATCCCGAGGAAGTCATACATGCACCATCGGTAACAAATACATTTGGCGCATCCCACAATTGATTATTTCCGTTTAGCACGGACGTTTCAGGATCACTACCCATTCTCGCTGTGCCCATTTCGTGTATACCTGCACCAAAACCATAGCCTTCATCAAACGTTTCCACCTCTTCCAATCCTGCAATTTCTAACATTTCCTTGGCCTCCATCATCATGTCCTTACGCATCAGATGCTCATTCGCTTTTATTTCGCAATCCATGGTAAGTACAGGCAAGCCCCACCGATCTTTCTTCTCCCTGTCCAGGTAAATCCGGTTCTCATGATAAGGCAATATCTCACCAAAAGCCGTTAATCCCATTGACCATCCGCCAGGTTCACACAGCTCCTCTTTCCACGCTGCCCCAAGTGACATTTCGGCTATATTTCGCGACCATCCAGACCGGCTAGCGCTTCCTTGGTATCCGAATCCACGTAGATACGGGCGCTTGTCGTCCGATATATTTTGAAAACGTGGAATATAAACGCCGTTAGGCCTCCTACCATAATAGTACCGATCTTCATACCCCGACACAATACCTTTTGCTCCACAACGGAAATGATGATCCATTACATTGTGACCAAGCTGACCACTACTACTGCCCAATCCATCTTCCCAGATATCGGTAGCTGAATTCATCAGTACCCACGCCGAATTTAAAGCCGATGCACATAAAAAAACAACATCAGCTTTATACTCATAGGTCAACAAGGTCTCCACATCAAGCACTTCCACTCCTATCGCTTTTTTACTTTCCCGATCGTATAAAATACGCGTGACTATGGCATTGGGCCGTACAGTAAGTTTACCTGTCGCCTGTGCCGCTGGCAATGTCGAAGATTGAGTGCTGAAATAAGCCCCAAAATTACAACCCGCCGAGCATTGGTTTTGATATTGGCAATTGATACGTCCATTATGCGGTTGCGTGAGATTAGCAGATCTGCCTATGATAAGATGCCGAGCACCTTTATATTGCTGTTTTATACGTTGAGCGACATCGCGTTCCACGACATTCATCTCCATCGGAGGAAGAAACTCGCCATCTGGCAACATATCCAAACCGTCCCGATTGCCGTTCACACCCGCAAACCGCTCCACATAGCTATACCAAGGAGCCATATCCTTATACCGAAGCGGCCAGTCAATGGCTATACCCTCCTTAACATTCGCCTCAAAGTCTAAATCACTGAATCGATAACATTGCCTTCCCCAAGTAAGTGACCGCCCTCCGACCTGATATCCCCGATACCAATCAAAACGTTTAGCTTCAATGTATGGGTTATCTTTCTCATCCGCCCAGAAATTAATGTTCTTAACATTAAGTCCTCGCCTACGTAACACCGCGTGGGAATCTTTTTGAGTACGCGAGAATTCACCTCTGTATGCGTAATCCCAGGGATGTTTTGTCGCTTCCACATAATCCTTTACATGGACTATTGGTTTCCCACGCTCCAGCATAATAGTACGAAGTCCACGCTCAGTCAGCTCTTTAGCAGCCCATCCGCCGCTTATACCTGAACCGATAACAATGGCATCATAACGATACTCTTCTGCTGCTTTTACATTTAGCATCATCCCTCTACCGTTTATCCCTTGAGGTGCAGATGTACCGACAATTTCGCAGAGGCATTCTCGCCGTGAAGTTGTCCATTTACCCGTAGCCAGTTTCCAAAATGCGTAACCTTGGCAAAAAAGTGTCCAGAACTATTAATCTCTTCAAATACAGTTCCTTCAGGCAGCCAATTGATACCATCAGCAGAAATTTCTACCGATGCCCTTAATACAGCGCCATCACCCTCTATGTTATCGATAATCAAAAAGAAAATAGCTTCTGACGCCCATCCCGCTTCCATGGGATGCGAAGCTAAAGTATCGGTAATTGTAATACGACGTTCTACCGCCGATGCATGAAAGTTTTGCATATTATTCTCCAGAAATTACAACAGAATCCACATAAAAAAACACTCTTCTATCCGTATCATTTTCAATCCAGACACTGGGATTGAACAAACCTTTAATCCTTGCATAAGGAGCAGTCAACGTTGGTTTCATCCCGCGCAAATCAAACACAGTGCTTCCTGATTGCAATTCGACATACTCTCTTTTCTCCGTATCTACCAAAAGTCGCAAATAACTCCAATTGATCTTATCGTCACTCTCATTGTAACAAAGATCCTGATACCCGTCCGGAACCCAAGCGAAGCCGTCGGTAGAACCGTCAGGTCTTCTATTCCCGTACCACATTGCATCAATACCATGTTTGCACCAATCGTTTTCCACGCCATATGCCCACTCCAAATCCGTGACGTCTTCCGCTTGGAATATCTGCCATTTCCGCACCATTTCACCATCTACTGCATTGAGATACCTGGCACCTATGAAATACCGGTAATCATCGTCCTGGATATCAAAAAACACCCCAAACGCACGCATAGCCTGTTCGCTGAGTCCTTGCCGATCTTGTTCGGGCGTATAGGCATACCACATTTCAAACTGCCGCAATCCCTTTGGCAAATGTGTCGTAAGACGTTTGATACCGTGCGACATACTGCCTGGTGCTGGTGCTTCCGTATATGGGCGTGCAACGGGTCGTGTAGACAGTTTCAAGGAATAAGTTCCATTCATCGAACCGTGTGTCCCTGCCAAACGAAAACTCGCCGAGCTCAGCATCAGCGGACCCCATTGGGTTTTATCCACATGACTGTATCGCAATGTATTAAAATCCTTACCTACATAATTGGGATGCAGATCAATCCACCCACCTAAACCTTTGTCAAAATCATCATAATTAATGATGGTTTTGAGCGGTTGGTATTTACTTAAGCCCTGGTCAAGGGCAACAATATGTTCCATATATTATTATTAAGATTATCGCTATATTAAAATTCAGTCGGCCATATATCGTAGGCCCGCAATTTCGCTTTCTCGATACGGTATAGCCTCAACCGCTGGTGGTTATGCCCATTATCAGCCGCCCGATCAGACCTGCCGATGGTCACATACAAATATTTGTCGGTGGCGGTCAGGCTTGGATCAAGAATCTGGGTAATAATCCGCCGATCTTTCTTGGCAGGACTTATCCACCGTTCCACATCCATCATATACTCCCAATGAATACCATCATAACTTCTGGCCAGGCCCAACCGCGAACGAGGCAAAAATACAATGTCCGTATCATCCGGATTGTTGTAAACCCACACCATGTAAAATGTCGTTTTCTCGGCGTATGTATCTTCTATCAAGGCAAAAGATGAACGTGAGTTTCTGAATTGCTCCAACGGAAAGTCGCCCTTCCAGGTGACGCCGTTATCATGCGACTCTGAATATCGGATACTGTTTGCGTTATTCCAGGGAGTATATAGCCTTAAAGTCCCGTCCGATGTTTGAATGACCTTCCCCTCGGCATATCGTATCAGCTCCGTAAAGTCGTCCGAGTCATTTTTCGACTGATGCCAAGTTTTACCCTCGTCATCCGAATAGTAGATTTCTGTTTTATGGGCAATTATTTTCTCACCATCGTCTTTCCTAATAGGTACGACAAAGAAAATGCGTCCATCAGGCATTTGCGTCAGCTTATCGTTCATGACAATCGCGTTGGACTTACCAGGGAGCCCTTCCCGACTCACCTTCCACGTCACTCCTCCATCCACCCATGTGGCCCCGTCGTCACTAGAAAGTTTGGCTCTAAACCGCAAAGGTCTATCGAATCTATCAGCAGACCCATCAAATTCGGCTACCATATTCAGCAGCTTGCCCGATTGTAAGCGGAGTACGCTGTGGTGTCCATGCTTGTTGGGCGGCCAACTAAAGGGATACGGGCCATCGAACGTCTGACCGTTGTTCGATGAATGGAATTCCTCATTCCTATGCAATAGCACGAGGTCCCCGTTACTTTTTTCAACAATGGAAGCCCCTTCCCTAAACTTATCATCATCACCTACCGTATACTCCAGCACCCCTTCATTTACCCGTCCCTGACCGCTTCTGAGGTTCAACATTACGTCATCAAAATCTACGGTAGCCTTGCCTGCTCCTAAAGCCACACGCCCTGGCGACTGATGTTTGACATCCGTTGCCCATAATTTAGGCCGTGTCATATCGTCGATATATACGGTTACCGTTTCATTATTGGACAGTACCCGTATTGTATGCCACTCATTTATTTTTAGGGGATCCATCTTTCTTTCCTTGTGTATAATCCACTCAAAATCCTTCCCCTGTCTTTCGGCGATATACCATTTCGACGTGTTGAAATCGTAGCCGACATATACCAATGCTTCCTCCTCATTGAATCGTACGGCAAACCGTAATGAGGATTCGGCCTTTGAAAAATCCACCAACTTGAACTTTACGTCAAATGTCACATTTTTCTCAAATACATGTAGCCAGGAATAGGTCAACCTGTCATTCTTATTCACACGGTACACCTTATTATCATCACCTTCTCGGACTAACGACCAGTAATCATTTTTATTGTTTTCAATCCAATGGCTTGGGTTTCCCTCAGCTTCGTCTTCAAAATCGTCAGTATACCGCTGAACTGCATACGAGTTCTTCCCTATTGATTGCGCGCTTATATTCTGAGAACTGACCAGATAAATAACGGCAATACCAATTACCTTATAAAAAAAGTTCATCATATTCCTTCTTATTTCAACAAATTATTAAGATACTCATTACCTAACTATACTACTTTGACTTGTTTCAATTGGTATTGTGACTATACTTTCGATGTACCAGTAAGGCAATATTATTATTCAAAACAATTATGACCTACATAAGAACAAATATAAAAACTTTGCCATTATATTCCAAATATTTTTTTCCGAGAGCTCGTGAAGACTTACCAAACACGGAAGTCTACCTCTACACAAAACAATCCATGCTCAAGAAAATAGTCCGTCTACTAATTTTTCCCCTCGCGGCGTATAGAGATAAATCCAAGGTATACTCCGCGAGTTTAGAGGGATACGCCGTGGCAAAATCCCGTTCCTGATATTCTTTGAGGAATGAAGATTGATCGAATAAAAAGATCAGGAAAAAAGGCCTCCAGTTTGAAAGAGTACACCATACGATACATTAGTTTTGATTATTCAAAGATTTTAACTTGCTTTTCAAATCCTTACGCATTTCAACAACTTCGAGAGTATAGATCTTCGGAGCAAAATTCAATGCCTCTTGTACATGAATCATGAAATTTACTGTATCACCCCTATTGTAGTACAGACATGATTTCAGGTATTTAGGCTTCAACAAATTTGGTATGGCCTTTTCTACAAAAACATAGTGAGACAATGCCTTTTGTATATCGTTAATATTTTCATAAAGTCGCCCCAACTTATAGTAATACGATGGACTTGGATTATATAATACCGCTTTGTTCATATATTTTAGGGCCATTTGAACATTATTTTTATCTTCAAACATTGTTGCGACCCTAAATAAGAAATTTGGGTAATCATATAAAATATAATCATATTGTACTATAGTATCATCTACCTTCGAAGATTTATTCAGAATAATATATGCCTTAGCCTTTTGTACCCCGTAATACAGAACAACTATATTTAACATGGTTAATAACACAACCAAATTTATTCGTGATTTGTTGCATTTATTTATCTTGCTTTTTCTGATGGATAACATAGTTATACCTAGGGAGACTTGAATCCAAAACAATAAAGAAATAGGCAAAACCTGCAATGGATAAGCCGTTAATCCAGCTGTTAAAATCACACTAATACTACCAATAATGACGCCTGATGACATCATGAACGTTTTGCTAACTCGATCATTACTTTTCTTAAAAAACTGCGAGAACAAAAGAAAAACAAGACTGGTTATTATAAAAACAAACAGTAAAGCTGTTAATATCCCTCCTTCAATAAGAATCTGTAAACAATCATTGAATGCAAATCGGACATCTCCTGCCAACCTTTTATATTGCTCAATATCATCGGCATTTTGTTCAAAAAACTTTTTTTGATAGTGAATGTATTGATGAGAAAACTTACCAATTCCGATGCCAATTTGCCAATGTTCTCTTATCATTACAGAAGACACCTTCCAGATTAGTATTCTTCCATTCGATGAATCAATTTTCACTCCGTACAAAACTAAGTAGAAAAGAGCTGCTCCCATTATAAAAATCACCAACCTTTTCACTACATTATACTCCCCTTTTTTACCGTAGAATAGGATCAATGGCAATGTAATTCCACAAAACAGACCTATCCATGCGGATCTGGACAAAGAGATTATTATTAAGAATATAGCGAATCCACTAGCTATCAGCCCTAATATACTCGATATATACATTTTGTGCAATGTGTTGTTTAGGATGTATATTAATACCCAAGGAATTAAAGCGGATAAATATATAGCGTAGGGCCCTGTGTTAAAAAAAATACCTGTAGGACCAAGTTCTGGATAATAGGATAATGAAAATCCTAAATATTGACTTATCCCAACAAGAACATTTAGAATGAAAATTATTAATACTGATTGCACAAATAAGTTTAAAATAACAATATAATGAAAAAGTGACGAGATAATCCGGAGGGAGATATAACACAATGCAATACACATCTGCTGTACAATGACAGTAACGTTATTATCATGATGTATGAAAACATGTATTATAGGAATTATTAATAAAAAAGTCACGACTAAACCGTCTAAAAAGTGAGGAGCAAACCTAACGTTACGAAATAAGACAACTAAAGAAGCAATCAAGACTGATAACACAGTGGACAAATAGAGCCAAACCTCTTTTGCATGAAAAAGATTATTAGGAAAAATATCACTGGTCACTATAGAATTAGACAGTAACATAAAAAAAACAAAACGTATAAGCCAATACATAATAGCTTGTATATATTGAAACGCCAACCTACAATCCGAATTTCCTGGGAAAATAAGAAATGGTAAATAGGAAAAACTGATTCAGATTATTTCGGTATCCGCTTGTAAATTCTGTAGCACCGTTGTGAATATAAATTCCTTTATTTTGATTTAAAATATCATATACAGCAAGTTTTGCTTCCAAGTCATTTCCTTTAGTAAATCTATAAGCAACGTTCGCATTCCAAATGGTCAATCGATCATCCACACGATTTGAAACTATGAATCTACTATCTGCATTTGATCCGATTTTCATTTTTTTGGTCATTGCATAGGAGACACTTAGTCCTGTACTGTATTCATTGGACAAGAAAGTATGGTCCAAGGAGGTTAAATTTCGGCTATTATACTGATTATAACTACCTTTCCAACTGATCTGATATTTATCAGCATTGGTATAATAGGTGATAAAATTTACATGCTGATTAGTGGGTGCAAGCTCTTGCAATTCAGCATTGATATATTGGTAATCTTTTGACCAGTATGATGAAGCATTAATTTCAAAAGTCAGGGTTTGATTTCTTTTGATCACCAATGGTTTGGAGATATTTATCCCTATATCGAAGTTATACATACCATTAGCAATATTTACGGCATATACCTGTTGCTGATCCGGTGCAAAGACAATACTGTCTCGGATTGCATTGTAATGTACACTGTATGCGGTATTATAGTTTACCATTAGACTTTGGGATTTATGTTCCTGAAATCTGATCATTCCGTTAAATTTATGTTTTTTTGTCTCGGAGAGATCGGGATTTCCGAAATAGCGGTAAGAAGGATTGTTGTCGTCATATATCGGCCGGAGTTGATCTATGACTGGAAAATCTTCGCTATATTGATAACCAACTCCTGAAGTAAATAAATAAGCCCCATATTTATTATATACATATTCCAACCCCACCTTTGGTAGATACGATACAAAATTTTGTTTGATATTTCTGTAACCCAAAGTGGATACATTGTTCCTGTTCAACAAGCGAAGAGCCAATTCCGGCTTTAAGCTGATATTCTCCGAAAATCTCCCTATATAATTTTTATCAAGAATAGGGTATATGCAGGTTATCCGGGGGGTATAAGTCAATTGCCTGAAATTGGATAAATGGGACAGGCTAGTATTAATATGTTTAGTTCCGTCACCTAGATTGCTGACTTCCCGATCCGTTTTTGAATAGCGGTATTGCACGGAATTAGTTATCCTAAAATTTTGATTGGAAACAACAAAAGCAATTTGCTGTGAATTCCCCATATAATCCTCTCCGTAGAGCCTGTTAATTTCCCTGTTTGCAGCAGGAGTGATATGGTTTTCAATCTGTGTGTTGCTGTTATTGAGCGAATGGTTATCACTGACCGAGGCATCCCAGGTCAGTTCATAGCCCAACTTATCCATAATACGCCTATTTTCACTTTTTTGATAGATGTAAGACAGATTTTTACTTCCCCAATTTACCGAAAAATTGACCCCTAGAGATTTATTCGTTACGTATTGCTGATCTTGCTTTGTGTTAGAAGATTGGTTGTTGCTATAATCATATTGTGTGACAGACGACTGTTGTTTGTCCCGATTAAATGTCGACAGGTTAAAAGCGGCATTTACCCTGATAAGCCTTCCTTTTACCTCCTTAATTATATTATATTTTAAGTCCCCCTTCAGATTTTTATTATCGGCTATGCTTTCGCTTTCTTGTATTCTTGTATCGAGATAATCCGTACTATTGTTTGTTACGACTGTATTCGCCGTATTGGTGATGTTTTCCTTGTCCCAATTACCGAAGATATTGCCTGTGATGATGTTTTTTCGATTGGCTTCATTAGTTCCCAAAAAATCATATTGATATCTTGTCGCGATAGCATGTTGCCGATTGATACCTGTCCGATCAAAATCCGATTGGTAATCGGCATGTATCCCTACACCCTTATACGTGGTATTTTTGAGCAGTTGATTCAGATTGTTCAATTTTTTGTTGGTGTTATTGGCCGTATAGCCAAGACTATATTGTGCTCTTTTGCTTGCATAGTTCATATTCAGGTAGTTCTCCTGTCTCTTATCCGTGCCGATACCTGCAGTTATATTTCCAAAGACCATCTTTTCCTTCCCTTCTTTGAGCACGACATTCATCTCATAATTCGCATCCGAAGGATTCATCTTTTGGGATAACTTATCACGAGTGTCGTACACCTGTATTTTTTTTACTATATCTTTTGGTATGTTCTGCAAGCCGATGGATTTATCACTTCCAAAAAACTCCTTCCCATTAATAAGTACACTAGGGATCTCTTTACCCTGGTATGTGATCTTACCATCCCCCCACACGATCATGCCCGGTAATTTATGGATCAGATCTTCGATAACAGCATTCGTATCCAGTTGAAACGCATCCGCATTGAACTCTATCGTGTCTCCGCTCATCCTGACGGGAGGAAGTACGACCACCTCCTCTATTTCATTGATTTGACGCTGTAAATAAAGTTTCCCGAAATCGAGTTTTTGGTCTTTGTTTAATGAAAATTCTTTGGTTAAAGTCTGATAGCCTTGATAGGTGAATTCTGCCCTATATGTTTTGTCGTGAGGCAATTGATCTATTGTAAATTTCCCAAACCGATCTGTCAAGCTCACCTTGTCTACTTTTTTTTTCCTTGTTGAAAGATAGACACCGATGCACTACGCAGAACGGTAGTGCTTATAGAGTCTACCAAGTAACCCTGTATCTTGGTCTGAGCGAACGCTACCTGTATAAACAACGACAACAGTAAACAAAATACACCAAACCTCATTATTTCAACTTAAACTTAACCAATATCGGGTTTAGATGGTTTATTAGTTTCTGGTGTTTCACACTCATTTGATGGTTCTCCTCCTTACATTTTTGTTCGGCTTCACGAATTTGATGAGGGTAGACTATAGTGTATAAAAACACATCATCTGAAAAAATTAGTGGATTAAAAAATAAACTGATAAAGTCATTGGATTCATCTGAAATTATACCTGAAAAATCAATGGTTTCATCTGTTATCATATTATATGCATAAATAGAATAGGCCGTTGAAAACAAAATATTATTGCCATGCCGAATAATATTCTCTAAACTAAATATCCGCTGGTATTAGACAAATATTCAAAAAATTCTTTATAGGATTTATGATTAACTGAGGTATCTATAATACTTTTTTGAGGAAAGATGAAATCATAAATTTTAGTGATTTCTGTAGCATTCAACTCAAATATATTAAAGTGATTATCAGGACTAAAATATCTAACATTACCGGATACGCATAATGGTGAGAAATAGGAACTTTTCCTAATATAATATTCATTTGTAGGCGAGCTGTATGTGATCAACGGAATGCTATTTACGGTTAATGCATTTTTTACCGCTGCTGAAGTGTCATATATACTGTATCTCCAAATAGATTCGCCTATACGAGCAGAATCGATAAAAGCAAAATCTTTACGTTTGGTTAAACTAAAATCTGTGCCATTTGTACTAATATTGATTGTATAGTTTTCCGAAACTAAAACGAAACTGTTATCCCAGACCTTTAATTGATAAATATCTTCACTTGTTGGCAGTTTTGATAATCTAAAAATATCAACAACTTTGCTTAGTGTCCCATCTAAGGCATAGATGTGTAAAAATGGCTTGGAATTTACTTTATTAAAAATTCCGATATGTCCATCTGCTATTGCAGTCATATTGGAAACGCCTTTCATTATATGTTTATTAATAGTTTCCAAAGGAATATACTCCAAATCTGACAGCATATCACTTACATTTCCTCCCATTGAGCCATCGAGATCGATTCGTAACTGGTTTACGGGAATAGCTGATGAGTAGGATAAATTTTGAGCAAACAATAAGTTCACACCAGTGCAAAGTAAAAAGGTTATAGATATAAATATGTTTCTCATATTATTTATGATTTTACAATATATATACGATGTCATCATGAGGTAATAAATATTACACAAATGCATAACAAAAAGAAAATAAGAAAGTTACATGTTGTTTAGGCACTTGATTATTCTGAAAGTAATTCTTCTATTTTTCTTTAAGGTCATTACCGCTCAAACCAACTGCTAATGGAATATGTAACATTATTTTTTCATTTCTATAACATTTAAAGGAAAATCTTGGTTTTAAAACCATATTTTAACAAAATCTTCAATGCAAAATTTTCAATAAAACATAAGAAAAATAAATTGTTGATTTTACCTATATCAGGCTATTTTTATAATACCTCGTGTAATTCCAATGAGTAACAATGCGATTATTAAACAACCAAAATAAATTAAATTGTATGTAAGTTTGTTTACACTATCTCTAGTTAATAATGAAATAAACATAATTGGAAACGCAAAATAGCTTAAAGATTTCAAATCAGGGTTTGAGTAATACAAACCAATAGTAACAATTAGAGCAATTGCGAAAATAAAATAGTCTTTCTTCATGATTTATTTATCGTGATGTAAAATAAAAGGAAACACATGTGCATCACTTCTTCTTACTGTAATTTACCTTTTACATAGGCTAATGATAATTTATAGATTAATAAACATTGTTAGGTACGATTTAGCCTTATAATAATTCCATGCATCAATATTCCCTAAAACCCTTAAATAACGAAAATGCTACAACTAATACACATAATTAGTCGATACCAAAGATTGTCCATTATGGTTCCAAACCATAAATGGATCCCAACCACGTTGGATAATTTCTTGCAAAAACTCCTTCGAAACAGTTTTACTGGTTGTGCCTATTGTTAAACTAAGAGTACCCTCCGCCTTATTAGTCGAAATAAAAGCATAGCAAATATCATCAAAACTTAAATCTGCCGCTGATTTTACGTAAGCTGGCATACAGTCTGTTCCAGAATTATCAACATATATTAGATTCGTTTTAGCTATTAACGCCTTCTCGATTTCTGATTCGTCAATTATCGGTATACTTTTGAAATACTCTGCTCTCCAAATTGATTCGATCTCATGCAACATATTTTTAACAACAGTATCAGCTGATTTAGGCTGTACAATGGCAAAACGCTGCTTGAAAACAGCATTTATCGGAGCATACTGCTCTCTATTGTTTTCGTTGTTCTGCCTCTGGACGGGGAGAGATGCTTCCCAAAGATCATTATTGATTACCATATCAGCTGAATGTAAGACCCTTCCATTTAAGACAATCCGCAATTCGCTTATATCTGAAATACCTAAACCATTCATGTCCATGCAAAACCTTCGGATATTATGTGTTTTCATTTTTAACAAATTATCAGAAATAGAATATTCAAATGATGCCTTTCCTGATGAAATTTTTTCTTTGATCAACACACCGTATACGGTATCTCTATAAGCAGCATAACTTACAAACCTCTTCAACGGCTTTTTCTTTCTCTTACGCTGTAAGTGAAAAAAGTCAAAAACTTTCCGCATAGCTTGTGATTCCGCCATTATCTTCACTGTCCCCCCCTTTTTAGATGCATCGTGTAAATTGTCGTATCTGACTCGTTGTCCTTTCTTCTCGAGTGAATCGATCAACCTTAACGATAGGTGTACCGGAGCTTTTTTATCATATTTTGAATGGAGAATCATCATGGGTTTGTCAGCGATATTATCCGTCAGACCAAAAATATCATTAGCAATAATTGATGGATCCTTTCGCCTGTTTTCGAAATCTGCGGGAACAAGATCTGGCCCTTCCAGTGCAATTGCTGAGCACAGTTCTGGTTTTTGTATAGCTGCCGAAAGTGCAAATAATCCTCCCGAACAGTTTCCATAAAAAAACACGTTTTGACGATCTATATTATAAAACTTAAAAACATCGGCGAGTGTCTCTTCGATTGCCTTCGTAACAATCGGAGTCATATTATAACGGATATAAACTCTGGAACTTGGCCAAACGACAGCCATTCCATAGTGTTCCGCAAAGCTGGATATATACTCGTTTCGAGGAGTACTAGCAACAATCTTTCCATAATAAAACTCATGATTATTGGTTACGTATGGTACTATTACTATCAATGGCATACCCGTATGCGGAGCATGCTTTAGTTTTTTCGGTATGTACAATTGATAATAATCATCCGAGTTATCAATTGACGACCTGAAAGTCCGCAATTGCAGACCTGTTATCTTCTGAAAATTATCTCTATCAACATCAGCCTTATGGTCAATTTCACGGATCTTGTGAAGACACATCGCAATTTTTTTCAACAAATCATGATTAATCTTTTTTCTTGTTTCCTTGGTTTGTAGTAAGTGATCCAGCCGCTTCAGATAAGGCTTCAACATCCTAAATCTGGCTGGGTCACCTTGACACTTTCTTACTAATTCGTTTCGTTTATATGTTTGATTTACAGACCCGTAGCCAAATACACCATAGAGGGTATCCGAGTCCGTATATAAGCTATACTTATATACCCCTTGATAGAGTTTATCCAAATTGACTTTAGCTTCCTTTTTTAACTGAATACGACTTCTTAAGACTATCTCGTCGTCAAGATCGTAAACCTCTAGTAAACAAGGCTTCGTAACAGGAATAAAATCCGGATTTGAGATATGAATGTGTAAACTATCATTCAACGGGATTATTGGATTTAGGCAACTATTATAATAATTTGGTTCTAATGCATTACGGCGAACGTGGTCTATAGTTGCTATGTCCATATTGAAACCCCATTTCCCCCGGGTTATATTCGCAACCTCGACGACAACGAAATTATCCCCCTTTTCTAAATACACCTTTCTAATAAACCGCTTTTTTTTAAGCTCGGTTGAATCTGAAGACGGTAGATATAATTTATTGTTTACCCAAAAACGAACATCGTTAGCAGTTCCGATTATAAATGCAACCTCGCCGCGTTCTTTGGCTTTAATACTAGAAAGGGCATAAGCAATCTGCTTCGTTTTTCGACCATAAAACTCTTCAAGATCAACTACATGTCCCTCGCGCTGTGTATACAAAGAGTCCTTTATCTCCGGACCGACACTTTCAGAAGGTAGCGGTTCCAACGGGTTTGAAAATGATAAAAACGTAGACGCATGGACTGTATCTACAAATGGCCCCACTACTCTCCATTTAAGAATTGCAATTTCAGGGTTGGAAGGTGACAAATGTTCGATACTATTCTCGATATTAGGGGGGGGGGCGTTACATGAAAGAAAGTTGAAGGCACCACTAAATAGTGCGATAACCGCGGTAGTTATGATCATCTTCTTCATAACTTTCGCTTATAAAGTGTGTTACCCTCCGAAATCATCTAAAGTTCAGTTTGATCCTATAATTTTATCAAACATACTCCATTTGTATTTTAAAATTCTTCCGTTTTTATAAACCCATGCTTATTATCTATATTCTATACATCTCTTTTTATATTTATTAACTGTTTGAAAAACGGTAAGTCTTCAATAGCAGTACAAGAAGAACTCAGACAATTGCACCGTGATTTGGAGTAATACCACACGGTCCCAAAAAAGCCTTGTAAAAAATAAAAGACTGTTCGTAAAGAATGAATAGCAGTTCACAAAGAATGGATCAAATGCGCTTGCAACAAAGCTACGGTGTTCTTAAATTAGGTTATTATCTAATTATAAAAGCAAAAAAATCTGAAAAAATCATTTCAAAAAATCAGCGTATTAATTATTGCTACACTTGTATTTGTGCCAGCTTTCATCCTTAATATTGATAGGGATAGGCAGGAAAATATAAGAATTGCCGTACCAACAGCTTCTGCGATGAACGGCAGTGGAGAAAATGGGAGCAACAAGGTCTGAACAAAACATTCAGCTATGAGAACGAAAAATAGATATGGCTATAGGCGTACGTAAATTTCTACTTCGGATAGTCTTGCTCGCCCATCTGTTTTTAGCATTTTTAGCGAGCAATTACATTCCTTCCGGGATTACATCCGTAAAAGAACTGGGACTATATTTCGTTACGGGTGGGTCGGCGGTAGCGAGTTCCCTTATATGGTTTCTTATCGGCAAAGCTTTCCGCTTCCATTGGATAGATGCTGTCGTAGTTAGCTATCTCCTATTTTTACCGCTGCTGCATTATTTCTTACGGAACGATGTTATGCTTTCCGTAACCGCGATCAATATTGCCTTCGCCACGGGATATCTTGCTGTAAGGATACTTGCCTCGTCTATGCATCGGGCTCACGCAAAGTACCTGTGGCTGGAAGCCGTTACATACTCTTTAATATTTAGCATTCTACTGGCTTTTATTCAGGAAAGGGGCTGGATCGCTTCAGCCTATCCGGGACATGTCACCGGAATGTTCGCCAATCCGGCTCCATTTGCCATCCATCTGGCAGCCTTGACTATCGTAGCTATGCTGTCATCTGGACAAAATGTACAGCTCAAGAGGATAAGCAATAGCTTGCTTTACGGTACGTTCTCCGTTGGCGCATTGTATTTTATCATCACCTCGATGTCGCGATCCGCCTGGTTAGGGTTGGGAGGTGCAGTATTAGGCATATGTTTCCTAACTGTTTTTACAATTGGCACAAAGGCTTGGACACAAAGAAAGGTACTGCACTTTCTGCTCATATCAACACTATGCGTATGCGTAATTGTTTCCATAGGATTTCAGTTGTATAGCATGAAAAAAGACTCGGCAGACGGACGACAATTGATCTGGCAATCCACGTTGTGCATGGTCCATGATGTCTGGCTGTCAGGAAAGGGGTTGGGGAATTTTTCGGCACACTATCCCGGCTACCAAGCGGAGATACTGGAGCATCCTGACGCTTCCCTGCATTATGATAATCTGGCGGGGGATATACGATATGCCTTCAACGACTTGTTGCAGATATGGGCAGAGGCAGGTGTAATCGGCCTGATTCTTTTCGGAGTTATTCTGACAGGCACGCTCCGCTGTCTCATTCAATGCGGCCGAAAGGAAAAATCGACTATTTTAGGCAGGGGGATCATCTATAGCTTGATCGGATCGCTGTTGGTCCTGTCCCTATCGGGACTGTGCTCCTACCCGCTCCAAATGATTCCCATCGCCGCTTTATTCTGGGTAACTGTTGCAGTGAGTGTCTCGGTCTACAATGCGAATATCGAATCGATAAAGGTTCACTTCGGTAAGGAGTGCTATCTTTTTGGCTTAACAGTATTGGTCATGGCGGTCTTTATCTTCCATTACGGCATCGTTCGGTTGAAGGGATATCTTGCATGGGGACAATACATAGCCGGGGTACAACCTCTGCCTTTGAAAGATAGTGCATTCGATGTTTTGCTTGATCATCCAATCTACCTGCACGCAGTGGCAAAGGAAGCGCGGATACAGGGAAAGTACGGTATGGCCGTGTATTTTTTGCGGAAGGCGACTGATAGAAGCCCCTACCCTGGATATTATTATGAACTGGGTCAGTGCTACGAGCAGATAGGGCGGGTAGATAGCGCGTGGATATGCTACGATAAGGTACAGCGGTCTATTCCCAATCTGCTCCGCCCCCGGTACCTGAAAGCACGGCTGTACCACCGAGTGGGTGATACGATCCGTTTTCAGTTGGCCACGACGGAAGCCTTGGGCTTTCAACCCAAAGTGGTAAATCCTGAAGTGATCGCAATGCAAGAAGAACTCAGGCAATTGCGCCATGAATTGAAGTAATACCATACGTCCCCATAAAGCTGCATAAAAAGTGAAGGGCTGTTCATAAAGAATAAATAGCAGTTCACAAAGAATGGACTAAACGCACTTGCAACAAAGCTAAAGTGTTCTTAAATTAGGTTATTATCTAATTATAAAAACAAAAAAATTATGAGAAAATTATTTCAAAAAATCAGCGTATTTGCTGTAGCTACACTTGTATTTACAGCAGCTTTTGTCCTTAGTATTGATAGGGATGAGCAAGGTAATATAAGAATTGTCGTACCAACGGTCTCAGCGCAAAGTGGCGGTGGGGAGAGTGGGTATGGCGAAAATTGCGTACATATTTATTACGTTATAGCAGAAGGAATGGGGGTTATGCCATTACAATGTTGTCTTACCAGACGTAACCATGTAATTGAGTATTTTGAGTGTTTTATGGGCGACTGTGGGCCGTTTACGGGATACTGCCCAGGAACCGTAATAAAAACAACTACATCTTATGAAGGGATAAACTGTTGTGCAAAATGAAAGATTTCGTCTTTAAAAATGTAATCGTAATAGGAACAACACTCATCTTATGGATGACTGGATGCGGAAGTGAGCTTAGATACCAACAAGTGGGACCAGTGATCAAAATTGATCTAACCAACGACAACAACAATAATATAACAATATCGGATGTCATAGAGAGCTACCATTATGTGAAACTCGAAACTACCCCAGAATCGCTTATCGATCGAATAGGTAAGGTGGTCTGCCGGCAAGGTAAGATTTACATATTAGATAGTAAATCTGCTGCTATAATCGTCTTTGATGAACAAGGTAAATTTCTGTTCCATGTCCGAAAACAAGGAAAGGGGCCAGGTGAGTATACACATCTTAATGACTTCGACGTCGATGAGGTAGGAAATATGTACTTGGTGGATCTTATGACGAGAAACGTATTGAAGTACTCCTCAAAAGGAGAACATATATCCACCTTTGCACAACACGGCTATATCAGCAATATCGCTATTCTGGATAGCATGACATACGCGACCTATTTGCTTTCTGTGGTCGGTTCGAACTTCGACAATATGCTGGTTCTTAGAAATGAAGAAAAGGTAATCGGTTCTTATATGAAAGCAGACAACCGATCTAATGAACTCTATTCACTGAAAGCGAGTTCTTTGCTGCGTTCGGGGGATATTCTTTTTAACAGAGACCTATCGGACACGATTTTCTCTTTGAATCATGACGGTATATATCCTAAATATTTTCTTGACTTTGGGGATTATAGTATTAAACCAAATGTAAGAAATAACAGAAAGTCGTTTATGATCGGATTACCGAATATAAAAGAAGGTTATAGTATCAATAACTTCTACGAGACAAATGATTATTTCACTTGTTCTTTCAATCTAAAGTCAAAATCTTGGAGTTTATATTATGCCAAAGACAGCGGAAACTATGTCTTTTTCGACTGTGCAGGGTGCAACGCCAAGACAATAAAGGTGCTGGGATACATGAATGCCCGTGCCGTGGCAGGAAATTACTTTGTAAGTGTACTTACTTATGAAAATATCGCACCATATAAGGAGAACCTCTTGGGCAAAGATGCAGACATTACTCGAAAAATATTGGGAGAGGAAAATAGCCGCTTCGTATATGAATTTCAGCCACAGGACAACCCTGCACTGGTATTTTATTCATTGTCCGAGTTTTGAAAAGTCTGATTCCGTAAAGGATAACAATTTTCTATTTATTCACATGATATTTAAACCAAGTACCTCCCCTGTTATAGGCAGCATTGTTAATTCAGTTTTGATACTTATAATTACCTATGTCATACTTCTTCCATTTACATCTTGTTCAAGGAGTTTTGTTGATGAGGGGGTGACCCATTTCACACGTAACGATTTTCCAATCAAAACGAAGTTGACTTCGGAAGAAATCCTTTTTAAGGAATCTCTTTTACCCTTGGAATATACCATTTTGAGAGACACACTATTATTGGTTACGAATTGGGATGCTAGCTCAAATTTTTTAGACCTCTATAATATGAATACAAGAGAAAAAATAGTTAGTCTTACTTATTTCGGGCGTGGCCCTAACGAGTTATTAAGCTGTAAAGTTATCCACAGAGACCCTAACGAGGATTTCTTTTATGCATTCGATATGGTCGCTAAAACGGTGACAAAATACAACATAGATTCCGTTTTGACAATGGGAAAGCACTACAACCCCAATTATATCAAACTACCCCATTTTACAAAAGATTTAGCATTCGAATCAGACTCTATATTAGCTGTTTACAATGATTCATATACATTTGGTCTCTATAATAAAACGCCTTCTCCTTTTGTAAAATTAAAGCTTCACAATGGTCAACTACAGAACTATGAGGAGCCAAGCATTAAATACTTTTCAACGAATATTTCGGGAGGTTATTTGCTTACAAATAGAGAAAAAATTGTCGTGGCGTATCACTATACGGACAGGATTGATTTCTTTAATGGAGAAGAACTATGCAAAAGTATGATTGGACCTGATAAAATTATTCCTGAATTGCAGTTTGATACAAATAACAGTAATGAACTGGCTTTTAAAAAGGGAATGTATTATCGATCCTATTACCCAGTCGCTCATACGGATAACTATATTTATTTATCTTACATTGGATTAAACCAACCTGATGCTTTGTCAATTGAAAAGCCTATAGAAGTATTTAAAATTGATTGGGAAGGCAACCTGATAGCACTTTTTGAACTCGATAAATTTATTTATAACATATCGATTAGTAAAGATGAGCGTTATATATACGGGACCGCGGCTGAAAAATTTGGAGACTATCCTCAACTTGTGAGATATAAAATCCGATAAATGAATACCCTTTACAAAGAATGAATAGCGGTTCACAAAGAAAGAATACCGGTTCATAAAGAATATATCAAACGCACTTGCAATAAGGATACTGTACCCTTAACTTAGGGAATGATACGACGACATAAAAAGGCAGGTACTTATCTATCAATAATAGCTGTAGTTTTTTTTCTTTTCTCAAATTGTAATCATATAGAAAAAGAAGAAGATAAAACTGTCCAAATCGCTGTAAATGTTCACAAAATTCAAGACGTATACGATATTAGCGAATTTGTAGAAGACATTGATATTATCCCATTATATGAGAAACCTGGTTTTTATTTAGGTGCTATTAATAAAATTTTATTTATAAAGGGCAAGATAATAGTATTAGATAAGATCTCATCAAATCAATTTCTGCTTTTTGATGACGCTGGTAATTTTGAAAAGCAATTGGTCCCGATAGGTAAAGGGCCAGGTGAATGTTTTCAGATAAATGACTGCTGGGTCAATAACGAGGGGTTACTCGAGGCCTTTGATTATGCATCCCGACAGATATTCCATTTCGATGCATATTTCAATCTAAAGAAAACAACTTCCTATGATCAAAACAGATACCTGAGTATTGCCAATATCCCCAATACCAATTTGTATTTAGCCGCATCTCAACTAAATTATTACAATAAAATGGATGAGCAAACGCAATACGAGCTAGCTGTTCTTAATGATAACTTTTCTTTTAGACGGGGATACCTACCTATACCACAAGATTTAATCGGAGCCACAGTGACTACCCCAGAGTCTAACTTCTTCAATTATGACGGAACAGTGCGGTATTTTAGAACATTTGATAACTACATTTATAGCATTTCTGCTGAAGATAGTTTTGAGAAGATATATTATATTGATTTTTCAGATAAAACTTTGAATAGGGATATATTTAGACAATTGACTGTTGAAAATGACAAAATGGCAACATTTTCTACAAATAAAGAACTGTTTACTTACGCATTCTTTTATTCAGATTGGTATGAAAACAAGAGTTTTATATCGTTTATGGCAGTATCTGATTCAAAGCGCTACAATGTTATCTTTGATAAAGAAAAGAGAAAGAGTGTTAGTGCCTATCGATTTATCACAGAGTTCAATGGAGATATGATTGAACTGCCTCCGCTGAGATTTGGACGAGACAACTATAAATTTGCTGTATTAAATACGCTCGATGAGAATCTTGCAAATAGTACGCTATATAAAAAGTTTCTATCGGATCTTCCAGAAGCGACGAATGTCATAATAAAAGTAAAACTGAGAGACTAAAATGAAAACAAATGGAAACCTATACCAAATCTGGTGAAGAGATCTATGTAGATAACAAAAATATTGTAGAAAAATACGATATAAGTGATTTTGTGGAGAAGATTGAATTCATAGAGCTGAAAGACGGAAAAGAGAGTACAATAGGAGATATTTTCAAATTGTTTTATGAGGATGGAAAATTTATTGTACTTCGATATTAGCTTTCTATCGCATGAATGATAGCTATTTTGAATAACTTATAAATTATCCCCTATCATGCTAATACTCTTTACAAAGAATGAATAGCGGTTCACAAAGAATAGACGGCTGTTCACAAAGAATGAAACAAATGCGCTTGTAACAGCGCGACGGTATCCTTAACTTAGATCAGTACCTAATTATAAAAAGCCGATAATTGATCTACAAAGATAATTTTTATATAAAATGCCGTTACAAACCATTTACTCGCAGCTGACTTTTTTGGCAGTTTCGGTTGTCTTGTTTTCTTCCTGTGGGGATACTTCCACGACACAAACTGCCATGGACACAGACTCGTCTTTCGCCGTATTAGAAGCCGCAGCCGTTCCGGTGGAAACTTTCATACTTCACAGACAGCCTTTCAACAAAGAACTGCTTGCCAATGGAAAGCTATCTGCACCCCATCGTGCTGACTTACGCTTCGGTACACAAGGGCTTATCAAATCCATCCATGTCCGGGAAGGCCAGTCGGTTCGAACAGGTCAACTTATAGCAGAGCTGGATGATACGGATCAAAAGATAGCCATACAGCAAAACGAGTTGGACCATTACAAGGCGGTATTGGATTACGAGGATCAATTGCTGCGCTTAGGATACCGCCTGAGTGATACCGCAAACTTACCTCAGGATATCAAATCCGTCGCCCGCCTGCGTAGCGGACTAACCGGTGCTGAAATCGGACTCCGCCGTGCTCAGCAACAGCTTTCCCAGACTAAACTGCTGGCTCCCATCAATGGCAAAATCGCTAATCTCAAAGCACGCGCTTTCAACAACACCTCTTCTTTTGACTATATCTGTACGTTGATAGACGATCATGAACTCTATGTCGAATTTAAGGTGCTGGAACAGGAGATACCTTTTGTGCGGGCGAGTCAATCCGTGACCGTCACGGCGTTCAGCGCACCGCATCAACGATATATAGGGAAGATCAGTAGCATCAATCCGCTGATCGATGAAGCTGGAATGATTACCGTCAAGGCCAGTATCCGTCAAGACGGTCAGCTACTGGACGGTATGGCTGTAAAGGTTAGTATCAAACAGACTTTGCCAGATCAGCTTAGTATCCCCAAAGAAGCTGTGCTGGACAGACAGGGCCGAAAAGTAGTTTTCACACGCGTGGATAGTCTGGCGCAGTGGAACTATGTCGATCTGCTCCATGAAAACAGCAGCCATTATGTCATAGGCTCCGGGCTGGAAGTGGGCAACGAAGTGATCTACAAAGGAAATTTTAACTTGGCCCATGACCGTAAAGTAACGGTGACTAGAAGCAATTGATCCATGCTCAGCAAAAGTGTACGCATAGCGCCCTTCTCTCCGTTTAGCACGGTGATCGTGTTGCTTCTTCTCGCGATAGTGGGTCTTGCTATGCTACCCTTACTATCGATACAGTTGCTACCTAGCCGGACTTATGCTGCGTTGACTATATCGGCCTCGCTGTCTGGTGCATCGGCCGAGGTAACCGAACTGGAGCTCACCAGTCCGATCGAATCGGTTATATCGCGGCTGAAAGGGATCTCACGTCTATCTTCTTCGACCAGGGATGGCGGTTGCCAGATACGTATACAGTTGGACAAATGGACGAATCCCGAGATGTTCCGTTTCGAAGTATCTACGACGCTCCGACAGCTGTATGACAAGCTCCCCCAAAATGCTTCCTATCCACAGGTATCGCTCAACAGGCCCGATGACTCCAAAGCACAGCAAGCTCTCCTCGCCTTTACCTTAAGTGGCCCGGGAACAGCGGAACAGGTTGCTCAATTCGCTGAGCAACATATACGGACTATCGCCGCAGATATACCCGGTATCGACCGCTTCGAAATTTCGGGAGCACAGCCTATACGTACCGCCGTATATGTAGATGCCGATAAGATACAGACTATTGGGCTTCGCTTGTCTGATCTACAGGCTACCTTGAGTCAAGGTATGCGTAGCCGGGATATTGGAAAGGTAACCTTGGCACAGGAACAATCTACTATCGTGATCGAAAAAGCTATACAGGCGCAGGAGGATTTATTGGATTTTGTTGTGAAGGAGCAACAGGGACGTCTATTCAGACTACGGGACGTAGCCCATGTCGCCGAAGAGATAGTTCCAGCGGAGCAGTACTTCCGCATCAATGGTATGGAACAGGTCAGCCTGAGCTTCTATGCCATGGAAAATATAAACAGCATACGGCTAGCTGAAAAGATACAGCACACATTAAAAGGGGTAATGGAGCGGCTCACTTCGGACTACCGGCTGGAGCTACAGTTTGACCAGACCGAATATATCAAAGCGGAACTGGCCAAGATCTACTGGCGTACCGGATTGTCGATAGTAATACTTCTGCTATTCGCCATAGCTATTACCCGGCAACTGCGCTATATTCTGATTATTACTGCAGCTCTACTGGCTAATGTGCTACTTTCCTTTATTTTTTATTACGCTTTTGGATTGGAGATACATCTGTATTCGCTGGCCGGAATTACCATATCCCTTGGACTAGTCATTGACAATGTCATCGTCATTGTAGAAGATATCCGCCATACAGGACGCAACCGCATCTTTGCAGCGATACTTGCCTCCACATTGACCGCTTTGGGCGCTTTGTCGGTTATTTTTCTGCTGGGCGAAGAACAAAAGCTACAATTACTGGATTTTGGTATAGCTATCATCATTAATCTGCTGGTGTCTCTCCCCATAGCCTATTTTTTGATTCCCGCCCTCCTGCAGCTGTTTCCTGTTCAAATTGGAAAAAAAAGGATATCTGTAAGGCAACGTCGACGGACAATACGATGGCAGCACTATTATACAGCTCAGCTGTTACTGATGGTACGATGGCGTCCGGTATGCATCACCGTTTTCGTTTTGTCTTTCGGCCTGCCCCTATTCCTCATACCACAAAAGATAAAAAAAGAGCAAAACTCCTGGCATAAGTTCTACAATGCTACGTTTGGCAGTACTTTCTATAATGAAAAGCTGCGCGAACCTCTCCAAAAATACTTAGGGGGCACGTTGTATTATTATATCCGAAACCAAGGGAACAACCCTGGATTTGGACAAAACGATGATACCGACGAGCAGACCATGCTATACGTCCACATCAGTATGCCCGTAGGCTCTTCTATAGAACATATGGATGCCATATGTCGGGAGTTTGAGGGGCTAATAGCGAATTATCGACGTGATCTGGAAGTCTTTACCACACATGTGCACAGCGGGACGGGCGCAGATATCATATTGGTATTTGCCAAACAGGTTGCCGCCGCAATCCCCTATCAACTCAAAAATATCTTAGAGCGACAGGCTGTCATGGCAGGAGCGGCAGATTTTTCGGTACATGGCGTTGGCAGGGGATTCAGCAACGCTTTATACCTGGATCGCTTCGACTCGGCGATACGGTTGACGGGCTACAATTATCAGCAGCTGCAGGCACTGTCACTGATTGTACGTGACAGTCTGCTAAAGCACCGGCGTGTGAGCGATGTATTGGTCAGCGCACAGCGCGAATGGGGACAAACGCAGAGCTATGAACATGTAGTGCGCTTTACCGATCCAGCTTACCTCACATTGAACCGTATCGGCCGGCGGAACATGGCACAAGCTATGAATCTACTGGCCGAACAATCCGCTTATGCCGGTAGCCTCCAGATTGAGGGTGGATCACGGGAGCAACAGGTGTACCTACATTACCATCGGGGCAACAGTCCCGATGTCTGGCAAGCCATGCATGTGCCTGTCCATCCGAATGACTCGACAGTAGTCAAATTCGCTGATGTATCCAGCAGAGATAAAGTTAAAATCGGAAAACAAATGGTACGCGAGAACCAGGAATATGTCCTGTACGTGAATTACCGTTTCATAGGAACACCGCAGCTTAACAAATTGGTCAACGATCGGATCGTGGAGAGTATCCGCCCGTCCTTACCCTTCGGCTACAAGATTGACGATCAGCGGCAGCGTGGTTGGTATGAGGGCAAAATAAACTACCTCTGGTTTATCCCTTTGGTACTTTTCATCGTCTACCTCATCTGCGCTATACTATTGGAATCCTTTCAACAGGCATTCGCCGTCATCTTCATGATCCCCTTTTCTTTTATCGGTATGTTTCTGCTCTTCCAAGTACAGGGTCTACGTTTTGATCAGGGAGGCTATGCAGCTATATTGATGTTGTCCGGACTGGTGACGAATGCGGCTTTGTATATCATCAATGATCTCAATTATATCTCCAAGCAAACAGTAAGGAAGGCTCGCGCAGATGCGGATCTGTATGCCCGTGCATTTGGGGCCAAGGTCATCCCGATTGGTATAACGACCCTCTCGGCTATATTGAGCCTCTTGCCCTTCATGCTTATCGGTGAAGACCAGGGATTCTGGTTTACCTTATCGGCCGGTACGATAGGCGGTCTCTTGTTTTCACTATTGGGAGCTTATCTGTTGCTCCCCCTATTCCTCATTTCCCGCAGGGGTATTATCATAAACACGAAAAAAGAACATGGTTAGATTTTTAGTACATAGGCCGGTTGCCGTTCTTGTATCCTTTTTCGCCTTGCTGCTACTCGGTATAGCCGCATACCTCAAGCTGCCTGTATCCTTGTTGCCTCAAGTAGATGTACCGCTCCTATGGGTGCAGGTACAAGCCCAAGATCTGTCTGCACAGGAGGCTGAAAACAGACTGACAAGGCCGTTGCGCAATAGCCTGATGCAGCTGCGTGGTCTGCGGCACATCGAAAGTACGACCCAGGAAGGAGCCGGAGAGATACGTCTTCAATTTGAACATGATGTGGATATCAGCATGGCCTTTGTAGAGGTCAATGAAAAAGTAGATATCGCCATGAATAGCCTGCCGAGAGAAACTGTCCGCCCTACGGTCACCAAGTCCAGCATTTCGGATATCCCGGTATTTCGGCTGAATCTATCCCCTAAAAGCAAAGAGATAACGACGGATCGTATAGCGGAACTCAGCAGTTTTGCGAGAGAGGTGATACGAAGACGTATCGAACAACTGCCCGAAGTGGCTATGGTCGATATGACCGGCTACTTACAGCCACAGGTAGAGGTGTTACCGAAAACCGGATATCTGGAATCGCTCGGGCTGA
The DNA here is from genome assembly GCA_040392845.1 of Sphingobacterium sp. GTDB lineage: Bacteria > Bacteroidota > Bacteroidia > Sphingobacteriales > Sphingobacteriaceae > Sphingobacterium. The sequence goes on from JBEBVG010000003.1 coordinate 45,686, forward strand.
ATGCTGACATCTTACTGCAGGCCTTTCGCGAAAACCAGCTTAGTCTCGGCTCCATATTGGTCAAAGATGGTTTGTACCGATATTTCCTACGCTTTTCGGGAGAACTACAAGACCTGAACAGCTTGGGAAACACCCCATTGAATATACGGGGGCGTTTGCTTAGGTTATCCGATGTCGCAGACATAAAATACAGTACGGCAGAGTCAGAAGGTGCCTATTACAGCAAAGGGAAACCCGCTATCAATTTTGCCATTATCAAGCAAGCCGGTGCTCGGATAGACGATCTGCAGCGCTCTTTCAACACCTTGTTGTCCCGTATGAAAAGGGAATACCGTAACATACAGTTTGAAGTCACCCAAGATCAGACTCAACTGTTGGATTATGCTATCAGCAACCTGCAGCAAGATCTTTTCCTTGGTGGTTGCCTCGCTTTTATATTGATGCTGTTTTTTATCCGTAAGGTACGCATGGCCATTTTGATCGGTGTGACCATGCCACTCTCCCTGTTGGTCAGCCAATTGGGCTTTTACCTTTTTGGCATCTCGCTGAACATTATTTCACTGGGCGGACTGATTCTCGGATTAAGCATGATCATCGACACCTCCATCGTCGTAATGGACACGATATCCCGCTACCGACAGGAGAAGTATAACGTAAAGGATGCCGCGGTAGCAGGTACCAATGAGATCATAAGGCCTCTCGTTACGTCTGTACTAACGAACTGTGCAGTATTTATCCCGTTGATTTTTCTCAGCGGGCTCGCCGGAGCAATTTTTTACGAGCAGGCCCTTTCGATTGTTATTGGTGTCGTTTCTTCCCTTCTGGTTGCCGTCATCTTATTGCCTCCTTTATTTGCATGGGTGCATAAAAGAGATGATGGACAGACGAACAGCAAAAGACTGGAGATAAAAACCATAGTCAATGTAGGCGCACTGTATGATCGTGCTTTACGCTACAGTTTTAGACATCCTGTTATCGTAAGCCTTGCCGTCATTGCCTTTGTGGCTGGCGGGGGTGTGCTCTACTTTCATCTGGAAAAAGACCGCCTACCACCTATCACCCGTCATGATTTTGAAGTTTCCATTGACTGGAATGAATACCTGAACCAAGAGGAAGAACAGTGGCGGATACAAGCCGTAACCAGACAGCTTGACCAACAGGCAAAGACGATCAATGTCTGGTCAGGGCCGCAACAGTACCTTTTACCCATCATGGACAAATTGGGCTATTCCCAGATCCGCATGTACATATTGGCAGAAAACATTGCTCAGTTGCCCCTCATACAGAATCAATTGACGCAATATGTCCATCGGCAATATCCGCAAGCGCGGATCAGCTTTGACCCGGCCCGGAATGCTTTTGATGAAGTGTTTGCAAATAGCAAAGCTCCGCTGATCCTACGCGTCAGCAAAAAAGAGCAGCAGAAGATGCCGGCACTAAATCTGGTCAAAGAACTCATAGATTCACTAGAACAGGCCTTGCCTTCGGCTACCATCAATCCTATAGCCTCCTATGACAAAGTCTTGCTACACCTTGATCACGAGCTGATCGCGCGACATGGGCTATCGACGACAGCTATTGCAACCGCCATTAACAACGCCCTCAAAAATCAAAAAATAGCAGACTTTCAGGCTTCGGAGACATTGATCCCCTTGGTCTTGACACAGCAACGACCAGAGTCTATACACGAAATGCTACAAAGCACCCTGCTAAAAGGAAAATCTAGCCAAGAGATACCTCTGGCGGCACTAGTACAGGTGAGTCGGCAGAGTGACTATAAATATATCACGGCAGGTACAGGGGGAGAATATTATCCCATAACGATCTACACTGATCACGCGGCCACCGATGTCGGCAAGGTAGGAGATATCGCTAAAGCCTTCGGGGATGATATTGAATCGCAATTGGACGGCAGTTATTTTGAAAACAAACAATTAGTCGAAGAAATGGCTTTAATCTTTCTCGTATCGGTTCTGCTGCTTTATTTCATATTGGCCGCACAATTCGAGTCTTTGATACAGCCGCTCTTTATATTAGTTGAACTACCGATCGCGGTATGCGGTGCATTCATCGCGCTCTATCTGGGCGGCAGTAGCCTCAATCTCATGTCCATGATCGGTATTATCGTCATGAGCGGGTTGATTATCAACGATTCGATATTAAAGATCGATGCGATCAATCAGATGCGAAATCAAGGGGTACCTCTGATGGAGTCCATATTTGAGGGGGGCCACCGTCGTCTCAATTCTATCGTCATGATCAGTCTCACCAGTATCGGCGCGTTGAGCCCAACCTTGTTTATGGACGATCTGGGGTCTGAATTACAGAAGCCTCTGGCCCTCGCCCTCATCGGAGGAATGACCGTTGGCCTTTTTGTCAGCCTATTCTTTGTACCCCTTATTTATTGGTTTATTTATAAAAGACAGGAAAGCAAAAATGAAAAACAAAAGAGTTGTGGGGATTAACCTGATTATCTTGATAGGTATGTTGAATATGGGGAAAGCCCAATTGCACCAAATTGATCTACAGCGCGCTATTCGTATGGCGCAGGAAAACTCCTTTGAATACAAGGTCGCCAAGAACAGATGGCAGAGTAGCATGTGGCGTTATCGAAATTACCAGTCTGCCTTTCTGCCTACGCTCAATCTGGATGGTACCATACCCAATTATACACGTGCCATCAATAAGATTACCTTGCCCAATGGAGAGGATACCTTTGTTTCCCAAAATCAGGCCTATAGTTCGCTCAACCTCTCCGTAAGGCAGAACGTAGGCATCACGGGAGGAGTATTTTCGATCAGCTCCTCAATAGACCGGATTGACGTATTCGGTAATAATCGCCAGCTCCGGTATTCCTCTACACCATTTTCTATATCCTACAATCAGCAGACATTGGGTTACAACAGCTTCAAATGGCAAAGGCAAATAGAGCCGCTACGTTATGAAGCTTCCGAGCGGCAGTTTGTATCAGATATGGAGCGTATATCCTATCAGACCGTGTCCTATTATTTCAGTACAGTATCGGCGCAGGCAAGGCTGGATCTGTCCCGGCAAAACCTCGCCAATGCCGATACGCTGTACCGCATCGCACAGGATCGCTTTCGCCTGGGCAATGTGGCACAAAGCGATCTACTCCAGCTAAGACTGAACACATTGAACGCACGTAAGCAGCTGACACAAGACAGTGTAGACTTTGTCTTGGCACGTCAGCAATTCTCACGCTATCTCCTGATACAAGAAGATGTTGGTCTAATGCCAGTGGATAGTGTAACATTTTTTGAGATTAGCTTTGATGAAGCATTGTCCTACGCAACCAATAATAGCCAAAACGTGATTGCTTTTCGTTTGCAACGGCTCGAGGCTGAGCACCACCTCGCCGAAACCAAGGCGCAAACGGGCTTGCGCTTTAATATACGGGCCAATTTCGGGATCACCAATACGGCCTCTCATATTGGTTACCTATTGAACGGCATGGAAAACCAACAGCAGGTTGCTGTCGGCTTTTCGATGCCCATTCTGGATTGGGGTTATGCCCGGACACAGCGACAACAGGCTGAAGCCAATCTGGCCATGGTTCAAAGTGAAGTGCAACAACAACAGCTGCAACTCGAACAGGAGGTGGCCTTGTACGTGGCACGATGGAATCTACATCGGCAGCAGCTTCTGGTCTCGGAGGAAACACGGAGCATCGCTAATGAAAATTACAACCTTCAGATTGATCGGTTTCGCCGTGGTACCGTGACGGTCAATGACCTGAACATCGCGCAGGAACAGAAGGATAATGCCGCCAACACCTATATTCAGGCTCTACGGGTATATTGGGAGCTATACTTCACCTTGCGCAGATTGACATTGTACGATTTTGAAAGCAATAAAAAGATCAGTTATATATTTTAGCCTGATGGTTATCTGTTATTTAGCTTTACTTTCGATCTATTCAAGCTGCTTATCAACTCACTTTCAAGTTCTCTGATTGGAATTGTATATGGGATTAAGGTATTATCGTGAAGTTCTATTTCCTTAGTCGAGTGGTTAATACATTTTATACAGATCAAATTAACGAGGAAGGACTGACTTACTCGCAGAATTGATTCTAAGCATTCCATACGTTCATATAGATTCAGTAAATTTATACTTGCGATTATTTCCTCTTGATTAGTTAGAAATATTACGGAATATGAGCCAGCAGCTTTACAATAGCGAATGTCGTTCGATCCGATGAAGAACGTCTTTTCTCTAGTTCGTACAATTATCTTTTCCGTCATAAAAAATTACTAGGTTTAATAACTCAACTATCTTTTCAAGTTATTCTTTATTCAACATCCCGAATATCCTTTTCCTAAATAAAGCCTTAATATACCCCTAATTCTCCTCCAACTATTGGAATATATAACATTATTTTTCTCATTTTTCTATAACATTAACTAAGCGAAGTGTTCTGACATATCCCTATAAAACTAATGAATAGAAAAATAGGATTATTAATAATAGGATTGCACCAATCATATACCAATTGGGGACTAAGGGTAGATATCTATCTCGGTATTCTTTGTCAAAATAAATTAGTATACAAACTACTATTGCTATTAAAAAACCAATTGATTTAACAATCAAATTTTTGCTAAATATCATACCAATAGGCCCGGCAAGAAAAATTAATCCTGTATAAATATATAGTTTAGCTTTCATAGAATTGGTTAATATAAACTTTGGTTTATTTGGATAATCCAAGTACTATCCAAATAAACCAAAGTCTCTTTAATGATTACTTATAAAACAATCGTTCACCCCATCCACAATATAGGTTATTCCAACCCAATCTAGATCACCCTAATTATCAATTACGTTCCATTCTGAAATTTCCCAGTAACTTCCGTTAAGGGCGACCTCACTTATAAACATAGTCGACTGGGTACCGTATATCGCCAATATATTGAGTCGGATGTATCTTACTGCCGGCATATCGGCAGGGATGTCGAATGTGTCTCCTCCTTGCGCATAGGCGATATCTTCCGCTGTACGAGTCCCTACGGCTGTACCTGAAGGTTTGTAACCCTCGCAATGTCTTAGCTTTACCCAGCCGTCAAAACTGCCGTCTGGTGCCGGATCGTTACTCCCCCAAATCTCCCAGGTTTTGACATTGGCATTGGCATAAACTAAAGTTTGTTGGTCAAAAGTACCACGCTGCCACATAGTGAAGGTATTGAGTTTTGCCTGGACGCCCAGGTCAAACTGGAAACGCATCGGAAAGGTTAGTCCATCTTTTAAGCGATACCATCCCCCAGCTTCTTGGTCACCCTGTAAAACGCCACTCCATAAGTTGGAAAGCTTCATACCCACCAAATCTTGTTTAACTCCGTCTCCCGGCAAAGGGAACTCCGAAAACAAAGATTTGTCTAGATCGATATTTTCCCGGAACTGCATTTGAAGCTCGACCGTAGTTGGATGGGTAGCGAAAAGATCGATTGCGGTAGAATCCGGCTTATAATGGGTTAGGTACTCCAGGGGGGTATTTGGCTTATAATTTGGTAAGATCAGAACCGAGTCCGTGGCTAGAATAGTCACTTTTTGCACCGTATTCGAAACGTCTGTATAGGTAACTTCTGTACCCATATCGCCATCATCCGATCGGTACCAAGCAAGCTCCAGATTTTCTCCCGAATAGGCGATACCTCGAATGGCTCGATTTAACAACGAAGAAATGTATTCGTTTCCATACACCTGTGCAAACACCTCCGACTTGATGGAGGAATTGCCCATGTCATCGTAGGTATAGACTTCAAAGGTGTGTGGTCCTTCCGGAATATTTTCCAACAAGGCTTCTATTTTATCTGGCCCGGAGGTACGTGCGATCGATACTTCCGCTGAATCGGCACGATTATTCCAAAATATTTTGGCTTTGCTTACATCAGGATCGCCAGAGATAAGCCAGGAAAGGATCACCCGATTTTTTCCAGAATAGGCTGTTAGCGAATCTGCTTTCTCGACGTAAGTAATTTCACCCCCTTCCAAAAACTGTTTAAACGTTTCGTCCTGTTTGCGGCAGGAAAAAAAAACCATGATGACGGCCAAGACAAGAAGTCCATATGTACCGTAATTTATCTTTTTCATGTCTGTGATTTTATAGTTACCATTTTTATTGTCCGGGATCTCCAAAAAAGCTTAATTCTGCTAAATTGACATATTCTACCCCACCCCAATTACTGAGAACATTTATCCGTATATACCGTACTGGAGGCAGGTCAGGTGAGAATGAAAACTCATGTCCTGCTTGCGCGGCTTCTCGGTCGGACTGATCGGTTTGGTCGAGTGGTAAACCGGAGGGTTTGATAATCTCGCAATCCATTAATTTGATCCAACCGTCCCAACCGCCTGAAGTAGGTCGGTCCGCTCGCCCCCAGACTTCCCAACGGCGCGGCCCGCCGCCTGAATAGGTGAAGCTGTAAGGTGATACAAAAGCGCCGCGTTGCCACATGACATAACGCCCCAACTTACCCGTAACGCCTAAATCGAAGGTAAAATGCGCGGGCAATGTGGTCCCGTTCGCTGAACGGAAAAAACTGTTGGTCTCAATGGTATTGTTCCCCATGTAATTACCACTCCATATATTGCTGAGCGCGGAACCCGCATAAACGCCCATGTCTCCGGGAAGTGTGGGTGACAACGTGCTGAATAAACTCTTGTCGAATTCTTGCTCAAACAGTGGAGTGAGCGTTTTGGTCAGTCTTTCCGTAACATTGCCCCATTTATCTTTTACTTCAAAACCAAACGTCTGCTGTTTCGCTTCAAAACCACGCACAAAAAGTCTTCCGGAAAGTCTCTCCGTATAGAAAACTTCTGTTGACACCCAGTCTCCCAAATCGTCCAAATGGAATACTTCGATAGCAACTGGCGCTTCATTAGGATTGGAAAAATCGAAATGCAACCCACCGAAATCTTCTTTTATTTCTAGTGATTCAAGCACGACCTGGCCCGGAGGTGTTAGGGGATTAATCTCTACTGTTACGGGTTCTGAACGTTGCAAATTCCTACTTACGGCATACAGCCGTATCTGGTGAGTTTGTGTATCGCCGAACCCCTCTACCAGTAAGGAGTTGGTGTAATAGGAGGCTTGCGCAGTCATTACTTTGTCCCCTTGTTGCCATTCGGCCAATACGTAAAGTGCTCTTCCACCTTTGGGAAGATTGTAGGAAATTTTTGCTCCGCCCGGGATGTTTTCCACGGATGTATTGGAAACAGGGGGAGGTACATTGTTATCGTCATTAACTGGAGACAAACGTTCCTCCGAACACATAGAGAACAAAAATACCATTGCTCCCCAAACCATCCATATTTTATATACTTTCATAAAAATAGCTTTATTTTTTTCAAAATATTCCTTCATCAATTACCACCCTGGGCTTTGAACCAGGTTTCTGTTGACCAATATTTCAGATTCCTTAATCGGCCAAAAGTAGTCGCGCAGCTGAAATTTTTGGTTAAAGATGTGTCGGACTCGGTAATAGGTTTCCGCGTCTTCTTGATAAATATCCCAACCGGTAATAGGTTGATTCAACACTTCTGGGGCCTTTTTCCATCTTTTGAGGTCCCACCACCGTTTACCTTCAAACATGAGTTCGATCATCCGCTCCTGATGAATGATTTCTCGTAAGCCCGCTTGTGTGGAAGGCTTGTCGGGCTGAAGGGAGTGATCTCTCCACGCATCGACGATGGGTTGCAATCCTGCTCGTTCGCGCACTAAGTCTATGTACTCATACACCTCATCGGTTGGACCGTTTACCTGTACTTCATTGAGTGCTTCGGCATAGAGGAGGTACAAATCAGCCAGACGGAAGGTAGGCCAGTAATACTGCTGGGTGGTAGACGTGCTTGAGGTCATCGCATTCAGATAGTTCGCCAGCTTTTTCGGCCAATACCCAGTCGCCGACCTGTTATTTATGCCCGCACTGGATGCAATGCCTCCTGCTTTGGCATCCACATAAATATTCTCTTCATCGGTTTTCCAAGAACCACCGTACCACCGTCCCTGATCAAAACCCAGAAACGCGTAAAACCGTGGTTCACGATCAAAATGTAATACGGGAATATCTTCACCCGGCTTTAAAAATAAGCGATCGCTTTCTTGGGAACGACGAAGCTGGTAGCGGTTAGCGTAATCATAGTCTTTATCCTCGTTAATAGGCACGCCATTTTTTGAATAGAAGACTTCGGCGATTTTAAGGGGGGGAGCCAGACGTGAACGTGGCATGGAAGAACCGCTAACCAATTTAGGTTGCACGGCGCTTTGAAGAACGCCGGCAATGGACTGTGTATTGGTCCAGATTTGTTCGCTGTTCCACTTTAACGTCAATGCATTTCGTAGACTTAACTCCCTAACGGTCTCTTCCGAAAGGTTCTCACCGGACCCTTGTTGGAAGGTGTAAAGCTCGCGTTGCGCACTCTTACACACGTCAATAGCCTCTTTACAAGCATCTACTGCGCGTTGCCATTTTTCCATTTGAAAGGTTTGATTGAAAAACACGCGACCGTTTGGATCTTTAAAGTTGGCATAATCCGTATTACCATTAAACAATGGGCTTGCTGCGGTCACGAGCACATAAGCTTTTAACGTGAGTGCAATGGGTTTAGTGATCCGCCCTCCTTGCTCAATATCGAATTGAACGACTCTCGGCAGCACTTCGGCAGCCTCATCCAGCAGCGCTACGATATAGTCGAAACATTCATCCACAGGATCTCGTAAAACCGATTTTACCTCCTCGACGCTTGCAGAAATAGGCATATTTTCGCGCATAAGCGGAATGGGGCCGTACATCCGCAACAGGTGAAAATGATAATAGGCTTTCAAAAATTTAACTTCGGCGCTCCATAATTCCTTCTCGTAATCTGCCATATCGGAAACCGACCCGATGTTTTCTAAAAAAATGTTACACTCACGTATGCCTCGGTACAAGTTTACGCCGCCTTGCTCTCCGCTCCAGAAATTAACCAAGGGGTTTACTACATTCTGGTTGCCTTTTGCGATTTGCCACGCGTACTGCTCGTCCGACATATTGGTAAGAAACCACATTTCATCTCCCGCAGTGAAGCCGGGGTTAGTACCGTAATATAGACCATCGTTCGGCACCCAGGAGTAGCAGGTAAATAAATACTTCTCGGCGGCGTTTCGCATCGTGAATGCATTATCTAACGTTGCGACGTTGTCCGGAACAACATCCAAATAATTACAAGAAGTGAAAAGACTTACTATTGTAACAACTAATATTTTCAGTTTCATGACTCTTATTTTTAAAATGACACTTGTACACCCATATTAATTACCCTTTGGACAGGATAACCCAGTCCGTTTCCGGCCATTTCTACATCCCACAATTTAAACCTGCTCCACGATAGGAGATTACTTCCACTTACATACAGTCGAAGACTTTCCATTCTAAGCCGTCTTAACTGATCTCGGTCAAAGGTGTAACCAGCCTCCGCATTTTTTAATCGCATAAATGTACCATCGCGCATAAACCAAGTGCTGAGGCGCTGGGAATTAGCATTGGACACGGCTGCCAAACGAGGCCACAACGCCATTACATTCCCATTTCGCTCCGACCAATGGTCATCTGCGTAAGCTTTCAATAACTGATTTCCATTGACAAAAGGACGCGTGTTTTGTGGGGAAATCCAGAAGGACTCATTGGTTAACCCTTGAAAAAAGCAAGAGAGATCAAATTGCTTAAATCCTGCTGAAAACCCAAATCCATAGACAATTTCGGGGATTGTAGGATTTCCGATAGGTACCATATCCAATTCTGTAATTTGACCATCTCCATTCACATCGCGATATTTGATATCGCCCCCCATTACAGCGATACCGCCAAAATTCTGAGTGGGAGAATTCGCCACTTCGTGATCGTCCACGAATAGGCGCTCTGCGATGTATCCGAATTGTTGATTTAATGAGTATCCGACCTTTGATTTCCACCACTCCTTTTCATACTGGGGCTCCTCAAATACCTTATATTCATTGGTAGCATAAGTGAAATTACCTCGTGCAGTAATCCACATGCCATTACCAAACTGTTGGTTATAATCCACAGACATATCTATACCTCTACTGGCCGCCTCTCCAACATTTGCCCGTACGTCGGCTGAGAGTCCCATATATTTGGGAATGGAAGCTCTGGTCATCAATATATTCCTGCGGTATTCTGAAAAGATATCCGCCTGGATACCAACCTTGTTAAATAAATTCATCTCCAAACCGAAGTTTACCTTCTCGGCTGTCTCCCACGTGATATCTGCGTTTTCGTAGCGCTTGATCTCTACGCCAGGTAGCGATACAGCTCCTTCAGTGCCAAACGTAGCTCCTCGGCCATTTACATCCATTTCCACATTCGACAGGTAGAAAAAGCGATCTTCGGGAGCTCCAATGGCGTCATTTCCAACCAGACCATATGTGGCCCGTAGTTTGAATAAAGGTAGAATGTCGTTCAGTGGTTTCCAGAACTTTTCGTTGGATACATGCCACGCTACCCCTGTCGCCGGGAAAAAGCCAAATCGATAATCCGAGGCGAAACGTTCAGACCCGTTGTATCCAAAATTAAACTCGGCATAATACCGGCTATCATATGCATAAGTAAAGCGGCCTGATAAGCCGAGGTTTCTAAACGGAAGAGTTTGCTGTAAATCTACTTCCTCGCCGTCATTATCTTTTCGGCTACTCAGCTCCTGTCGCATGATATAAACAAGCATACCACTCAAGCCGTGTTTTTCTCGAAATGTTCGATTATAGTTTAGTGCTGATTCCATGTAAAACATAGAAGATACGTTAATGCCTTTGTCGTTGACGTTGGATCTCAGGTATTCTGTACCCGTGGTCTCATTAAGTGGTGACAATTGGAACGTATCATTTACCTTATCATAAGAGTTTGCGTAGTAGAAAAACGGGGTATAATACCGTGCAATATCGAAATAGGATGTGCGATTTGTATTACCCATAGCACGCAAGGTCAACCCTTCCGTTAAAAAGTTTAAGTTTTGCTTCACTTCGAACTGCGCCAACATGAGCGATCGGGAGTAGTCTTTATATCCCTTCACCATATCGGCGTAGGGATTGATATAGTTTGATGTCCGGTCTGTTCCCCCAAAAAGAATATGTCTGGTATGTTCATAGCCCGCAACCGCTGGATAATAAGCGGGAAAGTCTACCGGATTGGTACGCATGACTTTTTCATATATACCCTTACCTCCATCAATCGGACCGGCGTAATCATCAAATGATCCATATAAGCGCACACCTAGCTCTGTAGATTTAGTGATGTTGATATTAACGTTCGAGCGCAATAAATAGCTTTTTAAGTCGATGTTGTTGTTAAAATTATTACGTCGATCTACCTTCAGCACGCCGTTATCCTGGTTAAATGTACCCGCCACATAATAACGAGCAACCTTGCCGCCGCCACTTACGCTGAGATTCGCACGTTGATTCATCGTGTAATCCTTGAAGAGCTCCTCGCGCCAATCGGTTGCGGGATACATATATGGATTGGTGCCTGCTATGGTATTTTCTATCTTGCTTTGGTGATAGATAGGCTCAACCAACGGGTCTCGAGTGGTCGTCGCCTCATTATGCAAACGCATGTACGTGATGGGGTCGGCCAATTCAATATTCTTAGTTGGCGCGGAAATTGAGTTCTCTATACGGAAAGAGACCTTCGCCTTTCCCTCCTTACCTTCTTTGGTGGTTACCAAAATCACCCCGTTGGCTCCCCGAGCACCGTATAAAGCGGTCGCGGTTGCATCTTTCATAATGGAAAAACTCGCGATATCATCAGGTTGCAGCCGCGCTAAATCTGTCGTGGTAAATTCCACGCCATCGATCAAAATCAATGGATCAACCTTATAGCCAAAAGACGTTACCCCGCGAATGAAAAAAGATGCATTATCTTGGCCCGGCTCTCCACTTCGTTGATACGCGATAACGCCGGCCAATCGACCCGCAAGTGCCGTGGTCAAATTACTAGAAGGAACCTTCAGCTCCGACGGGTTAATGGAGGTTATAGCCCCTATAACGTCCTTCTTTCGCTGCGTACCAAACGCTACAACCACTACATCCTCAAGTTGAGAGGTAGAAGCTTCCAGGGTTATATTAATTACTTCCCTGTCATTGACCTTGACTTCCTGAGAAGCGTACCCCACCAAAGAATAAATTAGAGTGGATCCTGCGGGTATGTTGAGGAAGTATTTTCCGTTCAGATCTGTCGTCGTTCCGACAGTGCTCTGACCTTTAACGACCACGGATACGCCCGACAATACATTTCCAGCGGTATCCGTGACCGTACCTCTTACCTCACTGGATTGTTCAGGAATGGGATTACTACCTCCCTGTTTTGATCCTGTTTCAATATGCCCATATAGCAACGTAGTGAATAAGAGCATGCTGACCGTAATTAGGTTTGTCACCTTTGCATACATAACGATTTAATTTAATTGGTTTATATTCATATTAATTTATTATTCGAATGCTTACGTTTTATAGATGTTCCACATCGTGTCTTCAATGCGTTTGTCTATGATTGGTTGAAAAGTATATATGTACTACATTTTAACAAATATAAAAATAATTATTCATATATAATCAAGACTTTTTTTATTTCGCTATTTTACATAAACGATGCTCCGAACGGGTCTTTGCCAAGTCCCACCCGTAGGAAAATTAACACGGCCATTATCACCCTGATTTTTCACAAACATCGTTGACGAGCCTCCCCCGTCGAAGTTCATGGCATTTACGGCACCAAGGGCTTGTAAAATTTTAGCAAGTTGCAAGGTAGTTATGCCTGTAACGCCGCCGCCTGTATCCACCACGACCATGAAAACGCGCTTCCCATCTTCCGTCACACCAAGCCCAGTCCGTGCTGTCGTTGAGTTATTATGTCCCACAGACATATCGAGTGGCTCGATCACACCTGAGGTAATCAACATGGGACCGCATACAATAATATGTTCAGCCTCGCTGGTCGGAATAGCTGCAGCCACTAAATTGAGATTCTTCCCAGTATTCGTAAATTTTCTGACCTTAGCCACATTGTTGTGTATGAGAAGTGCTGAGTTTGTATAAAGCTGACTAACGCCCAGATGCCCCTCTTGCACCGTAGCGCCGGCAATTCGGATGTAAGGGTCTTTGTCGGTGGAGGTACCATAGGGGAAGTAGCCGGCGTTTATGCCGGCAACCGCACCATAATTATTACACATAGACACCGTGTTAATTTCGCTGGGCGAGAAACCTATGCCTAACGTATTGGTCTCATTCAGTGTGACGTCCAAGATGTAAACCCTTCGCAAGGTTTCGCCGAACAAGTTAAGCTCACCGGTTTTATAGAGTGCCCCGGGTCTTAGGGTGTGTGTAGTCCAATTGAATGTCGTCACCTTATTTTGGTCAACATCAACGGTAATGGTCTTGGCATTGGAGACCACCCCGGCTTTCGAAACAGTAACTTCTGCGGTGATGGCGTCTCCTAAATTCGGAGTTAGGACGGTCAGGGAAGTGTGAGACGCTTGAATAACCGGAGCCTCTATTGTCCCAAACCTTACGATGTTTTCTTCTGTATTTGTACTGAAATTATTGCCATGAATGACAACTTTGGAACCATAAAAACAGGTTTGGGTTAAAGAAGAAATTGAAGGAGGAATCTCGTTGTACGTAAATACTTTACTATTCGACATTCTCCCATTTATAGCAACGAATACATTGACAACCGTGCTATTGGACCGAAGAGGAACTCTGACTTTAAGTTCACTATTGGAAAACTTCGTAATCGCCGCTGTTCGTGTTCCAAAAGTAACTTGTATAGCGTTTTTATTGCTTCCAAAATTTTTACCTGTAATCGTGATTTCGTTGTCTTCGACACCGGATTCCGGATTTACGGATAAAATTAATGGGTCTTCAATCAATGATGTTTCCGCTGGCTTTTCCTCACAAGACTGTATAAAATACGGCCCGGTCGCAACAGCTATCAACAAACAGATATAATATATTTTCCTTTTCATAATTGTTTATAGTTATGTATTACTGTGTATTTCTCTCGTATAGCCCCGGTAGTCGACGATTATTTCCCTCACGACCAGTAAGCCCGTCACCCAAATCTTCGCGTGCCCGCTCGACTAATTCAAGTAATTGATTGACAATTTGGGGGTGGGAAGAGGCCATATTGTATCGTTCGCCCGGATCTCTTCGTAAATCATAGAGCGCAAGCGCAGTTCTCCCTCGCGCATATTTTCCGGGCATACCGTCCCTCCCTACCTCAATCCCCTCATAGGATCGGTAAGCATGGGGAAGTACCAATTTCCACTGGCCGATTCTTACAGCTTCAAGGTTATTCTTTCCGTAATAATAGTAAAAATGATCTCTGGGGTTTGCATCTTTCTCACCCCTTAACAAGGGTAGGATATTCACTCCGTCAATTTGCTGGTCGGGGTATTGTGCTCCACTGATAACGGCTATTGTGGGTAGAATATCGATGGTAGAACTCAATTTTTCACAGATTTCTCCCGCTGGAATAACTCCTGGCCAACGCATCATACATGGCACCCGCTGACCGCCTTCAAAACTTGTGCCTTTTCCTTCTCGAAGCCCTCCGGCACTTCCGCCATGGTCACCGAAGTTTAACCAGGGGCCGTTATCCGAGGTAAATATAACTAACGTCTGATTAGCTAGTCCTTTCTTTTCAAGTGTTTTCAAGATCTCCCCTACCGACCAGTCCACCTCCATCATCACGTCGCCATATAAGCCCTGCTCGCTTTTTCCTTTGAATTTGGAGGAAACAGCTAATGGCACATGGGGCATAGAATGTGCTAAATACAGAAAAAAAGGATGCTCAGAATTTCTTTCTATAAAATCTACTGCAGCCTCTGTATACATCGTGGTTAGGTCCGATTGGTCATCGAGTGTCTTCAGTTGCTGAATTTCATCGTTTCCCTTAATCAAAGGTAGCTCTGGATATGCTTTCCTTCGCTCCTCCCCCTCCGGGAAATTGCGTGTTCCATCGTAATAAAACGGCACCATATCATTCGAATAAGGTAACCCCAGGTATTCGTCAAAGCCCTGTTGGAGAGGCAAAAAGGGCAAATGATGCCCCACATGCCATTTGCCTATGGCGGCGGCGCGATAGCCCTGGGTCTTCAACATCTCGGCGATAGTGGTTTCGGAGGGGGTTATACCAATTGTGGAACTAGGTCCCAAAGCTCCTGTGACACCGATTCGGTTGGGATAACAGCCGGTTAACAAGCCCGCTCTAGACGCACTGCATACTGCTTGAGCCGCATAAAACTGCGTAAAGCGCATTCCGTCGGCAGCTAAGCGGTCTAGATTGGGGGTACGATATTGTATTGCTCCATAAGCGGATAGATCGCCGTATCCCATATCGTCCATCAAAATAACGATTATATTGGGGAGAACCTCATTCTTCTGAATAATTGGGGTCCCTACTGTCGTACTAAAAAAACATGTCGAAAACAGTATGCTCAAAATTGCTTTCCATATATGTTTCATACTATTACAAGCTAAAGATTTACTGTGATGTGATTTTCCTGAGTCTACTTATTGGTAAGGATAGGCATCAAGAAAGTCCCCACCTCCATTAAGGCGGGGGTCATTCGTTTCTTCCATCCACCGATACAGCTCCTCACCCAGTTGCTTTCGGACCGATTCGTACTGTGCTACCCCCACCAGATTCCTCAACTGAAAGGGGTCTTTTCTAAGATCATAAAGCTCTTCCTCCGGTCGTTTCATAAATGCCGCTTCAAAATAAGGTTTAATTTCAATATTGTCTTTATGGCTGAGAATAAAATCCTTCGTTGGAGATCTATCGACATCTCCAAAACGTTGTGGATCTCCTGCAGGCCAACGATCTGATCTCAAGTTGCGAATGTATAGGAAATCCTTGTTGCGGACCGCGCGGGAAGGATAGCCAACATTGCCCTCTCGCGCGTTCGCATGGCGTTCCCGTTCTACAAATATTTGACTACGTCGCACAGCGTCTTTCCCGCCAGCGAGTAAATCAACTCCCCGCATCGTCGCCGGAATTTCTATACCTGCAGCCGCCAGGAAGGTGGGGGCCAAGTCAATGAAGCTAACAAAATCAGTACGAACTTCGGACGTTATGCGTGCGGGCCAGGTAATGGCTAAGGGCACATGTGTTCCGGAATCGTATAGATTGGCTTTAGCGCGGGGAAAAGGCATCCCGTTATCGCCAGTTATAACAATCAATGTATTATCAAGTTCGCCCGCGGCCTCTAAAATATCAAGAATTTTGCCTACTTGGCGATCGAATCTTTCAATCTCATAATAGTAATCTAATATATCGTGCCGCACGACTGTATGGTCTGGCAAGAAAGGTGGAACAGTCACATGCAATGCCGACTTCCCTGATTTAAGCCCACTGTCTTTTTCATACGGTCGGTGAGGGTCATGACTTCCAAACCAAAAACAGAACGGTTGACCTACGGGCTTGCTTTGAAAAAATGTCTGGAAATTTGGATATCTCGGCCCCGCGGGGTTATGTGGATAGCCTCCCAATTCGTAGTTTCCTGGCCCCCAGCCCTTTTTGGAGGAGCCTGTAACATAACCATGCTCGGCCAACAGGGTTACGTAATTAGGAAATTTATCTGCTAAGATTCCTTTTAAATGGACGCCCTCTTCCAGTTCATGTGGCCACTGTCCTGTGAGTAAGGAAGCCCGGGAAGGGGAACATGATGGTATAGTAAATGCGTTAGTGAATAATACGCCTTCTTTGGCAATACGATCGAAATTAGGGGTAAGAAGACCGTTATCACCGTATGCCCCGCCGTTTGGATAACCCCAATCGTCGGCAATAAGCACTAAGATATTGGGTGATTTTTCCCGTTCCCGGGCTCTGTTGAGAATTTGACCATGGGTTTCCGTAATAGACACCAAGCCTACGATTGTAAAAGTAAATCGAATTAATTTCGACCACTTAATTGAATCTGAAATATACTGTTTTAAAAACCTCATATAATTTGATTTTCCGAACGGCAAGGGATATACTACTCTTGAAACAACCAATCGAGCTCGAACCGGATAAATGAAATCCCTCCTGCGATGGCACTGCCGGGATGATTATTCTTCTTTTCATATAACAACCCTATCGTTCCATCTTTCAATTGAACTAAATCTGAATATAGCGCGCCATAGCGGTAAATAAGCTTGCTTACGGCCCAAGTTCTCCCGCCGTCAAGGCTAAGACTCACCGTTAATCCCTCACGCTTTTTCAGCTTATTAGGATGCGCGTGTAGCAACCAATTCGCTGCGGTGGATGGCTGATTAGGGTGTCTTATGCGTATTAGCCCACAGTCCACCGCGGTATACGGCATAACCGTCTCTTCCTCAAAACCCTCTTCCCAAGTCTCTCCCTGATCTTTGCTGCGTGCGATCCATCTTCTTCCTCTATTATGCATTCTGGAATTGATTAAAATCGTACCGTCCGATAATTCCACTACGCGAGCTTCTGTCGCATGATGGCCTAAACCGGTGTCACTTCCCTTTCTCCAACTTTCCCCGGCATCGTCGCTATAGATCACCGACGAACTATAGAGGCGATCCCCGATGGGCGTGATAACATGTGTACTATCACCGACCACCTTACCGATTGGTCTCCGGTGCCAAAATTGGACGAGCAACCGGCCATTTTTCAACTGTATACCATGTCCGGGACCGGGCATGTGAAACGCGCGACCTAAATAATCACAGGCGAAACCATCGCTATTTTTAATGGGCTCTCCATAAATATCTACGTGTGGCTCGCCCGTAGGCCCAACATTTAATACGGCCGTTATTTCCACGCGGTCGCCCCAACTCACTCCGTCATCGTCACTTACGCGATAAAATACCCGCGTCATCCGCTGAACGTTACGATCTTTGTATGCTCCCTCATTTAACACATAAAAAATAAATATACGGCCTGTAATCGAATCGGTTAAAGCCGCTGGATTAGCCCATGACTCGAACTTATTGTCGACTCCCTGTGCCTTCCAAAAACTACCATCACATTGTTCAATGACTATATCTGAAGACCATGTAGCACCGTTATCCGAGGAACGCTTGCATACGAGATCATGAGGACCTTCGTCACTGCCATCCACCCGGGCTTCTGTAAAAGCGAGAATCGTACCCTTATTCGAGCGAGTCAGCCCCAGGATACGATGATTAGTCATCCCACGGTCGCTGTCCATCCAAACCATAGTCTCAGACGTCTCCGTTTCCGTTCGCCAACGTTGCGCTTGTGCATCAATGGTAATCGTCATTAAAAGACCGAAAATACCGCTCCATATATATTTCTTCATCTGTATCTAATTTTTAGTTTAAACCACTGCTCTTTGTTCAAAAAGCGTTCTACGTAAGGCCTTTCCATCTAATTTTGACACGCTAATGTTCGAATTCATGCATAACGCCGCCGCCGTACCTGCTGCTTGTCCCAGTGCCATACACTGGGCCTGCACACGTATGGAGGCGAAAGCTTCCCGAGTTGCCGATAGGCACCCCCCTGCTACCAGCAGGTTCGTGGATTTCAAAGGCACGAGTGCCCTATAAGGAATGGGATAGGGTGCCTTAAGAAAGCTCACATCCTGCTTACTACCTGAGGCCCGGTGTATGTCTACCGGGTGTCCCCCATACGCTACCGTATCGTCGAAACCTGTCGGATTGAAGATATCCTCAATGGTCATGGTATAGGTGCCAATTATTCCCCTAGTTTCCCGTATTCCCACTTGAGTCGCCGTGTCTAACAAGTAGGCGTCTTTCATCGCCGGAACCTTCTCTTTAAAGACTTGTACCATGCGCATGATGTCTTGGCGCAAAACTTGCTCAGCGCGCGAAATATCGTCGCCGTCGGCAGCATTCCCTCGAAATCGGGTAGCGTTTACGGAAAGCTGCCCCTCTCGAAACGTGCTCCCGTGAACAGCCCATGGTCCTCCAAAATTGGATAATCGGCCTGCGTCCACCTCCTCGGCCAATAATTCCTTTAAGGCTGTATGGGCATATTTCACACCGTCATGGGCCATCAATAGATTAAACTTCGTGGTATCGACACCTCCAAGTCTAAAATAAAGAGACATGGGCTGAAGCTCACCATCATGTTCATTTCGCATTATCCACGGCAATTGGCTTTTTGAAACAAGATCGCCGGTCCCCGTACAGTCAATAAAATAACTAGCCGCTACAGCTTGTCTTCCGGATTTATTTTCAACAATGATATGGGTGAGCTTCGTTGTCTGATCGGGATCAGAACAACCGTCAACAACGCGGGTATGGAATAAAATTTCCACGCCGGCTTCTTCTACCATTTTCAACGCTACATATTTATATATTTCCGGGTCGTAAGGGACGTTACCACTGGGAAGGTCTACGATAGCGCCTCCTCGAGCAGCCATCTCGTTGATAAAGTGCTCTGGAATTCCCCCAACAATACGCTTCTCCTGAAAATTAAATTTACTGATCGGACCCACTAATCCTGCTGTAGCCATCCCACCCAAGAATCCGTAATGTTCGATAAGTAGGGTTTTTGCCCCATTTATTGCAGCAGCAATTGCCGCTATGAATCCGGAAGGACCACCTCCACAAACCACAACGTCGACTTCCTTTACTACGGGTAGTGCTCGAGAGGGTTCTATAATAGTTTGTTCTTTCATCAATTCGTGTTGGTTTAATTGGTCATCTGTTTATTGAGTTTCCGTGGCACTGGAAGAAGAATACTGATCAAATAGCCAATTACAAAACACGAGAGCATTCCTGTAAAACTGTATACCATAAAATGGGTTGGCGTATGCACACTAATGACATATTGCACCACAGCACTACCCACGAAACCGGTCAAAGCACCGACGTAATGTGCCCTTTTCGTCAAGATTCCCAACAGAAATAGACCCGCCAAACCGCCTGTTAGCAGTCCCGTAATCCGTCTTATCATATCCCATAGCGATCCCACCTCATAAACAAACATCAGGACAGCGATTAAAGTTCCAATAACACCAAAAACCGCAGATATAATCTTAGCCAGACGAAGCTGGACGTTAGGATCAACGGACTTAAAGCGAACGAGATCCGTCACTACCGCTGCCGACATACTATTCATCGTACTACTAATGGTGGACATGGCAACGGCAAAGATACCCGCCACAACAATCCCTCTAATACCTGCGGGTAGCTCGTTGACAATAAACCATGGAAAAATTGATTCTTGCGTGGGTAGTTCCGGATTAAGTTTCTCAGGGAAGGCATGATAGTAAGCAAAGAGTGCACTTCCTATCGCAAAAAACAAGACAGAAGACAAAACGATGAGTACGCCATTTATCCAGACTCCACGGGCAGCACTTTTAGCATCTTTTGTTACTAAATATTTCTGAATAACAGTTTGATCCGAGATATAGGGGACTAAACCTCCTCCAATCCAATACGATAGCGCTACAAAAATGGTGATTTCAGAAAAACTCAAGTCCCATTTAACAAAGTCAAATTTTCCGAAATCGGAATTAACGGCGATAATATCAGCTAAGCCTCCATCCAACTTTAACACAACAACTGCTATACTTAAAAGCGCTGCAAGTAAAAATACGCCTACTTGCAACACCTCGGTCCATACCACGGCCTCGATTCCTCCGAAGGTACCATAGATCGTAGAGAATAAACCAATGACAATAATGCATACCATGACATCAATGCCAGTTATCGCTGATATAGCAAGTGCGGGCAACAGTAGCATAACACCGAATTTCGCGACCTGAAAGCAGAGAAAGCTTAAACTTCCTAACAAGCGTGTCGCACTATTGAATCGATTTTCCAGATACTCATACGCCGACGTCACGGTAATCTTAAAATACGCCGGTATAATGTAAGCGACGACCAGCGGCGCAACCACCAAGCTACTTATGGTAGGCAAGAAATAAATCCAGCTTTCGTTATAGGTCTTGGCGGGTGTTGTCAGAAAGGTTATCGCGCTGAGCAAGGTGCCAAATATCGCTACTCCAGAAGCCCAACCTGGAATCCTCCCGCCGGCTTTATAATAGTCATTCGTGGTTTTGATGTTTTTCTTGTATCTATAACCGATATATAAAATGGCAGCGAAGTATACTAATATTAACAAGTAGTCCAAGACGTTTAATATGGAAGATTCTTTCGCCTGTAAACGTCCTTTCCACACAATAGGTGAACGCAATGCAGGCGCAATTTCCCCACTTGGAATCACAATATTATCTTGCCACCAAACGGCTTGTGTTGCTACGGGTGCCTTCTCTGGAAACTCGCTAATCTTAACCCAATTGTCTGTGAGCGTATGATAAGCTAATACCTCTTTGGAAAACCCTATATGTGTATCTGCAATACCATTGAGAATTCCTCGAAAGTGGTCTTTATCCCGCCCCGTTGGCGTTTGGTGATACTTGAGCTGTGCTGCTCTAAAACGCCTATGACTTTCGCTGTCTGCACCGCTAAAAACCATAATATGATTTAACCCGACCGCTATAGAAGAGGCTCCGCTTAAACATCGTTCTATACCCTCTACCCGAATATCGCCCAGCTGCTTCCATTGGTGCTCTTGAGGGTCATAAACATAGGAATCGAAGAACAACTGCTCCCCTCCCTTCGCTCCTTCTCGACCACTGAATAAAAAGAGGCAGCTATATTTGCCGTTGTTTTGCGAAGCAACCACAGGCATCATTCTAGCAGGCCCCTGCCAAGGTGTTAGAGGCTCCCATTTAAAATCGCCGTGCCCTCTTTTTCTCAGATCGAGTCGATAAAACGCATGGGTGGCCAGACCGGGTTGGTCCCCCCGCTCTCCTCCAACAATATACACGAATTGGTCTATAACCGTAGCACCCATATAAGCTAAAGAAACCGGAATATTGGG
The DNA here is from genome assembly GCA_040392845.1 of Sphingobacterium sp. Taxonomy (GTDB): domain Bacteria; phylum Bacteroidota; class Bacteroidia; order Sphingobacteriales; family Sphingobacteriaceae; genus Sphingobacterium. The sequence continues at coordinate 67,591 of JBEBVG010000003.1, forward strand.
AAAATCAGTGCGTTCTACCTTACGTCTGACAGGGTTCCAGCTTAAGAGTTCAACATCCGCCTGATAGGACGAGGAATCCAAACCTCCAATACACAACACGCCGTCCGGTATGGTCACCGAGGCGCCATAGGCTCTGATAAAAGAGCCATCAAACACACTATCCAGCCATTGATAACTTCCAGATTTATCCGAAATTAAAACCTGAATTTTTGTGTTCCAGAAACGTTTTTCACCATTCCATGGCCTTTGACCCTGGACAAATGAGGTACCTCCGGCCACGATCAGCACATCCTTATGCACACCCACAAAGTGACCGGAAAGTCCCTGAGCATTCAAAATGCTGTCCATCGCAGGCATTGGGGGCAGCTTCTCCCAACGAATGCCCTCTTGACCCAGTACGGGAGGGCAAAGACGGAACGAAATAACTATAAGAAAAATGATTTTTAAACGCAACGACAAGTCTACCTTCATATTTTATAATCAGCTATAGATTTTCTACTTTATTATGTAGAACATAACAACAAATATAAAGACTATAAATAATATTCCAAATTATTTTCAAAAAATTTATTCCAAAAAAAATACGGGACATTGACATATCCCGTATCTTCAGTTATTGTGTAAACAACAATTAACACATAGTATTATATCACCCCATACAAACTTCCACCCTTGGCACCCAATTGGTCTACTCTCCTTT
>JBEBVG010000004.1:0-53869 GCA_040392845.1 Sphingobacterium sp.
ATAGTAATAAAATTGACTGTTAAGGCGGATAAAGCTAGCAACCAGGAAGCCTATGAACTAGATATTAAAAAAAATGGAGTTGAAATAAAGGCGGTTAGCGAAGCAGGTATCTTTTACGGTATCCAAAGTCTAAAACAGCTCCTGCTACATTCCAAACAGATACCATTGTTATCCATCCAGGACGAACCTTCTTTCGAATGGCGGTCCTTTATGCTGGACGAGGCCCGGTATTTTCAAGGGAAAGAGACGGTAAAAAAACTGTTAGATGATATGGCCTTGCTGAAATTAAATAAATTCCATTGGCATTTGACGAATGATGCCGGCTGGCGGATACAAATCAAGTCTTTCCCTTTATTGACCGAGATAGGGTCGAAAAGAGATAGCTCACAGATAAACGATAATGGAAAAAAGTGGAAAAGTACAGTTACGGATCATCGCGAGCATGGCGGCTTTTATACGCAGGAAGAAATTAAGGAGATCATAGCTTACGCGGCCGAACGTCGGATTGACATTATTCCGGAGATAAGTATGCCGGGGCATGTGTCGGCAGCCGTAGCAAGTTATCCGTTTTTGGGTACAACCAAAAAGCCGATTAAAGTACCTGTATATTTTGGTGTAGTCAGTGCGGTTTTGGATGTCGCTGATCCCCAAGCGATATCTTTTGTCCATCAGGTACTACGTGAAGTAGCTCAGCTTTTTCCTTCCGATTATATCCACATCGGCGGGGATGAAGTGAAGTTTGACCAATGGAAACAATCAAAAGCTATACAGCAGTATATGCAGGAATCTAAAATTGAAAATTACTACGATTTGCACGTGCACTTTACGAATGCTGTTTCAAAATTTGTACAGGATTCGTTGAACAAAAGAATAATCGGATGGAACGAAATACTGGGTAAAAATGTACACGAATGGGCAAAGGAACAAAATGCGAATGAGTCTTTATCGAAGACTGCTCTCGTGCAATTTTGGAAGGGAGGAGCGACAGATCTCTTGTTCGGTATCGAACGTGGACATGAGATTATCAATTCGGATCATAAATTTACTTACCTGGATTATACCTATGATCAGATTAGTTTACAAAAAGCCTATACATTTAACCCTATTCCTGAAGGAGTAAGTAGGGAGCAGCAGAAGCTTATTGTGGGACTAGGAGCACAAATGTGGGGAGAGTGGACACCTTCTGCGAAAGAAATCGAATATCAGACCTATCCGCGCATAGCGGCCTATGCGGAAACAGGATGGACTGATGTACAGCACAAAGACTATACAAGGTTTGAAAAGAATATTCAGCAATTGCTTGCCTATTGGAAGTCTAAAGGGTATAATTTACCTATCGATTTATTTTAGGAGCTCACGAAGTTTGTTTTCAAGGTCGGCACCTTGCAGGTTTCTGGCAATAATAATACCTTCCGGATCTACCAGTACATTTTGCGGAATGGATTTGATGCCATAAGTCAACGCTGCACCATTGTTCATGTTCTGTAAATCCGAAATGTGTTTCCATCCCAGCGCATTTTCCGTGATATACTTCTTCCATGCCGCAAAATCACTGTCGAACGATACCGCCAGGATTTCGAAATTCTTGTCCTTAAAGCTGTCATAGAGAGTTTTAAATACGGGGATTTCATCCCGGCTTTGTTTATTCCAGGAAGCCCAAAAGCTGATAAGGACATATTTTCCTTTGAGATTTTGTAACCCATACGGTTCTCCGGCCACATCAAACTGGGTGATACCCGGTGCTTTCTTACCGGGCGAGCTTTTTTCCAAAGCTTGAATGTAATGTTGTAAGTACTTCCCTTCCGTTGTTTTTCTTATTTTTTTATCCAATGTTTTGAAAAGAACATTGAGCTCCTTATAATCAGGATTTTGGATATCTATCCGTTGGATTAAGCGAATAGTTTCTTTTTCTTTAGGATTGGCTTTTATCCGTTCGATCAATTCTTCCTTCGTCTGTGCCATTAAGACACCAGGCAAGAAGATGAGGATATATATTAAAATCGTTTTCATTGTCGTCATTTTTATCTTATTTCAATAGACCAGCGACCCTAGATATTTACTGTCTGTACTTCTGTTGCTGCCATCCTGAGCAAAAAAGAAAATATATACATGGTAGGTGACCGGCTTATTTCTTTTTGTCAGTGCGATATCCTGCATTTTATGTCTTAAAGAGTAGCTTATGTCATTGGTCAGGCAGTTTGCAATGCCGTTGTTTTCCGCCGGATATAACAATACCTGAGCGTCGTAAGAATGCGTGTTATACTTCTTGTCAAGTTGTTCGTCATACGTCCATAGCACCCGAAGTACATTACGGTCAGAATCTATCTCCATTTGATGAGACATCAGTGGATTAGGAAGTCCTTTAGCGATCATAAATTTTTCCCAATGGAGGGCATAGCCATCTTCGGTTTTTACTACGGCTTCCTTTAGGTTGTAGGACATGGCACAGTCGTAAGCCCTTTTTGGTGGATTACATTGCGCGAAACCTCGTCTGATCAGAGGTAATGTGAGACATATACGTTCCCGGGCAAATTTGAAGCGCATCCTGCTCTCCAGTTGCTCCGGGCTGGGTTTTCGGTTTTTCTTTATCTGAGGTAGTCCCCGGACATAGTTGCCTTGTTTGGTTTGCACGAAAACGACCGACCCAGCTTTTCCGGATACCGAACCATTTGCACCATTTCTAATGATTGCCATACTACATCGTTTTTTAAGATTCTTTCTGTCCAATTTAAGTATAATGAAACGTATTATCAAGTAGACAATAACTTTCTTTATACATTACTCCTCCACTAATTACTCAGTAATAATACAGTATTTACTCACTTGTGACTGAACAAGTACTGAACAAGCACTGACTAAACACTGTATAAGCACTGTTTAAAATTGTAAATTAGTTACTAGTTGGAAAAAGGTTGTTTTTTGAATTTTCAGGATAAGTTGTTAGACTTGTCTTACAAAAATAATCCGCTATGTATTCCTTCATTTCAAAATTGCCCGCCACGCCTGTAAGTATTTTTTCAAGAATGAGTCAATTGGCGCAAAGCCACGACGCTGTTAATCTATCGCAGGGCTTCCCCGACTTCGCGGTTGATCCTCAGCTTATTGATCTTGTGACTACATATATGCAGGATGGGTTTAATCAATATGCACCTATGCCCGGTGTATTGGCGTTACGGGAAAGGATTGCACATAAATATCAGGTACTTATCCGAATTGACGTCAATCCGGAAACCGAAATCACAATTACGGCCGGAGGGACACAAGCTCTTTTTACAGCTATAGGTACCTTAATCCATCCAGGCGATGAAGTTATCATTTTCGAGCCGGCTTACGATTCTTACAAACCCAGTGTAGAAGCCTTCGGCGGTAAGGTTGTGCCTGTTCAGCTCTTTGCTCCCGACTTTGAAATCGACTGGGAAAGTGTGCGCGAAAAGATTACCTCCCGTACGAAGTTGATTATCATTAATAATCCGAACAATCCTACAGGTCGGATTTTGACCAGGAAAGATATTATAGCATTGGAAAAGTTGGTCGGGACATATGGTCTTTATGTTATCAGTGATGAGGTCTATGAACATATCACCTTTGACGGACAAAAACATGAGAGCATTCTCCTCTCTCCGGTATTGCGGGAGCGAGGGTATGTCGTCGCCTCTTTTGGTAAGGTATTGCATGCCACAGGGTGGAAAATCGGATACGTCGTCGCCTCTATGCATCTGACAGAAGAGTTTCGAAAAATCCATCAGTTTAACGTGTTTTCTGTCAACACGCCCATGCAATGGGCTATAGCTGACTACCTGTCGGATGTGAATTATTATGCCTCCTTATCTACAGGTTTTCAGGAGAAACGGGATTACCTGTCTACAGCCTTACAGCAAACACAGTTTAAGGTGCTCCCTTGTGAAGGTACTTATTTCATGTTATTGGATTACACTGAAATTTCGGCCCAGGCAGAGTTGGATTTTGCGATATACTTAACGGAGAAAGCTAAAGTAGCTATGATTCCCATATCTTCTTTTTACTCAGAGGCTGTAAATCAAAATCTCCTGCGTATATGTTTTGCAAAAGAGAAGGCTACTTTAGACCGTGCTATGGACTATTTACTGCAAATTTAAAATAGCGCAATGGTTTGCGTTTCAAAAATATTATTAAAAATTTTTAATAATTGTATCTTTGTCTATTTAAAGCCTCATTTTATTTCTAAATTTGTACAAACACTTTTCAATCAATATATAAATGGCAAGATTAAATTTATTAGAAGAAACACGTTTTGAGAAAGTTCCTGTAAAGGTGTATCCGGATCAAAGTGCTGCTTCTATCGATGTCGCGCACCGCATAGCTTCCATCATATCGACGAAGCAAGCTAAAGGTGAGAAGGCTGTATTAGGGTTGGCTACAGGTGCTACTCCCGTAGGCGTTTACAAAGAACTTGTTCGCTTGCACAAAGAAGAAGGGCTAAGCTTCAAGAATGTAGTGACGTTCAACCTGGATGAGTATTATCCAATGCAACCTACAGCCGATCAGAGCTACGTGACATTCATGAAGAAAAACTTGTTTGATCATATTGATATACCGACAGAAAATATTAATATTCCTGACGGCACCCTGGCACCTGAAGATATACAGAACTACTGTGAGGCTTACGAACAAAAAATTTCGGGTTATGGTGGTCTGGACATCCAGATTTTGGGTATCGGTCGTACAGGGCATATCGGATTCAATGAGCCCGGGTCGGCACCAAATTCCGGAACGCGTCTAGTCACCTTGGATGATCTGACACGCCGGGATGCTTCGCGTGACTTTGGAGGAAAAGAGAATGTTCCGACAAAAGCTATCACGATGGGTGTAGGAACGATCTTCAAGGCAAAGGAAATTGTATTGATGGCCTGGAATGAGAAAAAAGCCGAAATTGTCAAGAAAGCCGTAGAAGGAGAAATTTCACCTGAGATCCCCGCGACATATCTGCAGCTTTCCGATCATGTCGAGTTTGTCCTGGATCAGGATGCAGCTTCTTTATTGACGCGTTTCGATACACCTTGGTTGGCGCGGGATGTAGTGTGGTCCGAAACGTTGACCAAAAAAGCTGTGGTCTGGTTGTCTTTAAAACTAGACAAGGCTATTTTAAAGTTGACCGATGACGATTACAACAATAACGGTATGGCTGAGCTTGTGACCGAACAAGGTCCGGCTTACAATATCAATATTAAAATATTTAACGATCTGCAGCGTACCATTACCGGATGGCCGGGGGGAAAGCCCAATGTGGATGACAGCAACCGTCCTGAACGTGCCGAGCCGGCTCGTAAGAACGTCATCTTATTTTCGCCGCATCCGGATGATGATGTCATCTCCATGGGAGGTACCTTTATTCGTCTGGCTGACCAAGGCCATAATGTACATGTAGCTTATCAGACATCAGGTAATACAGCCGTATGGGAAGATGATGTCTTGCGCTACCTGGAGTTTGTGCAGGATTTTGCTGTAGCCATTGACGATGACAAAGGATTGGTAAGGGGCATATATAATGACGCTCGTGAATTTTTAAAAACCAAAAAACCCAATCAGGCTGATCCGGAGATTATCCGGACTATCAAAGGATTGATCCGCAAAGGTGAAGCTATTGCCGGCGCTCGTTTTGTGGGCTTGCCGGACGAAAATATACATTTTCAAAACTTGCCTTTTTACGATCGGAGTAAATTTTCTAAAGATGTTTCTTTTGAAGATGATATCCAACAAACCATGGATCTGCTTCGTCATGTAAAACCACACCAGGTATTTGCAGCAGGGGATTTTGCAGATCCACATGGTACACATAAAGTGTGTTTCGATATTATTCTGCAGGCACTTTTACGCTTGCGTGAAACTGATGAATGGACGAAAGACTGTTGGTTGTGGCTGTATCGGGGCGCATGGCATGAATATCCTATCCACGAGATAGAAATGGCTGTACCTCTGTCGCCGCAGGAAGTAAAACGTAAACGTCTGGCTATATTCAAGCACCAGTCACAGAAGGATGTACCTGTTTTTCCGGGAGACGATCCACGTGAGTTCTGGGTACGTGCCGAAGACCGGACGAGTGAAACAGCAGACCTTTATCATAAACTCGGACTTGCCGATTACGAGGCTATAGAAGCTTTTGTACGATGGAAATTTGATTAAAAAGATCTAACACTTAAAGGTGGCCGTTCTGTTCGAAGCAGGACGGCTTTTTTGTTCAATATTACAGCGCTAGGAAAAAACGCAGATAGTCTATTTCGGTCCATATACATTCGGGTATAAAGATAAAGGTATACCGTAAGGCGTTGGGAATGAAACCAAAGAATTTTTTAAAAGCCGTGGAGAAATGGGTGGAATGCTTATATCCGGTCATCCGTGCAACATCAGATATCCGATGTTCTCCTCCCATGATCAGGTTTTTGGCATGTTCCATTTTAATCTCCTTCATGTAACTTAATACTGTTTTGCCCAGATACTGCTTGAAATATTTCTTTAAGTATTGCTCGTTTGTCCCAACGGCTTTGGCCAGCTCGTGAATGGTGTAGTTCTTCGCAATATCTTTCTCTATAATTTGTTTGGCGAGCTGGACTCTGTCGTAATGGCTTTTATTCACAAGGATTTCTTCGCTATCGTCCTTCGGATACAAATCTTCAAGTTGATAGATTAATGCCTTAATAAATAATGACTGTATCCGTAACCTGGCGAGATGATGACGGGCATCGGCAAGACTCAAGATTTGTTTAACAACGAGGTTCAGCCGTTGATTACGCTTCGTCATGGTACGTTCTGTTAACCATCTTTTCTCTTCTGAAGAGTTGGAGTATGGCTGACCCAACATAATAGAAGGAATAAAAACGAGGATAATGATGGTGTCATCACTCAAATTTTTCCATTCACAGAAATAGTCTTTTTTGATGGGTTGCAAGATGTTTTCTTCGCTGCGGATGACGTAAGGGGTATTGTTAATCCGATAGGTGCTCGCACCACTACCGGAAGCATACAATATGTTGATAAAGCCATCTACAGGGCTTTTACAGGACAAAATAGCATTACCTTTTAAGACAGTATAATGTGCTTCCGACTTACAATCTTGTAAGATTATTTCCGAATGTGAAGCTTTTTTTTCGTCTTGCGTCATTTTCTTATTTAGAATAGTTCTATGTTTGCAGCGTGAAATTTATTTAGACTTGTTCTAAAGAATGTTCGAAGATAAGATATTAATCTGAGATAATGAAACAATTTTATTTGGTACTGTTATTCTTTGTTTTTTCTGTGTGTGCATATGGTCAGAAGACTTATAACCTAAAGGGCAAGGTGCATAAAGAAAGCGGAGAAGTCGTGTCGCATGTTACCATAAAGATCGACGGTACATCATTAGCCACAGTCTCAGATGAAAATGGATTATATGATTTTCCCAATGTGCCGGCAGGAAAATATACGTTAATCGTTTCTTCAGTAGAGTTCCAGCCGAAGAGAGTGCAGATCAATGTGAATAAAAACTATCCAGATCTGCATATCCATATAGACCCGAAAGGAGACTTGGCCCTAGATGAAGTACGTATACAGCGCAATACGGTAAAGCGGGAGCTTGAAACCAGTGGATTTGCTGTTACAATCATTGAAACCAAAGAAGCTTCCTTAAGAAACCTGACGACGAATGAGTTGCTCGATAGGGCGGTAGGTATACGGGTGCGGCAGAATGGTGGAGAAGGAGCGCCGATTGAATATAACTTAAACGGGATGTCAGGTAGCACCATCGGTTTATTTCTGGATGGTATCGAAATATCAACTTATGGATCTTCTTTCAACCTGAATAACATTCCGCCGTCAATGATTGAACGTATTGAGGTCTACAAAGGCGTACTCCCTTCTCACTTAAGTGGAAATTACATCGGTGGTGCGATCAATGTCATCATGAAAAAAGATGTGTCGGCAAACAACATCACAGCTGCACTTTCTTATGGATCGTTCAATACTTACCGGGCTGACGTAAGCACACTGTATCGCAGTCAAAAAACGGGTTTTACAGCTCGGGCTTCTGGCTTCTACAGCTATTCGGACAATAACTATGAGATGTGGGGTAAATTCTCGAAATATACAGCCCCAAATGGAAGGGTTGAACGTTATAACAGGACCCGTCGGCCGAATGATAAGTTTGAAACTATAGGTGCACGTTTTGAGGCTGGTTTTACGGATGTCAAGTGGGCAGATCAGTTTTTCCTGGGATACAATGTTTCGGACTCCTATAAGGAAATCCCGCATGGGCTAACGATGACCAAACCGTATTTAGGACGGTTTAACGAATATCAAGCACATGTCCTTAGTTTAAATTACAATAAAAGCGATCTGCTGATAAAGGGATTGTCCCTCAATATCAACGGAGTACATAGTATGCGTAATACCTATCTCCAGGATACAGTCAGTCAGAAGTATAATTGGAGCAAAGCGGGCAGCGGCAGTGATGCGCTTGAATTGATTTTAGCTCCGAAAGATGCGAACGGTGAACATAAGCCATATCCTCATGAGCCTGGTAAGGGACAACAGGATGATGCTGTGATAAGCGACAGTTATAGAACGATCACGAACATACGTTCCAACTTGTCCTATACTCTTTTTTCCGGGCACCGGGTGTCTTTGAACCATAAGTTTGAAAACTCGGGCAGAGATGACAAAAACCTATTGATTCCTGAGCGCAGCAAGTGGATAACCCGGAATGATGTAATGACCAATATCTGGGCGGTAAATTATGAGTTTGAGGCATTAAACAGGAGGTTGAGGACGAATTTATTCGGTAAATATGCAGCAGTCAAAACCAAACAGCGTATTCCTACAGGCGAAGTAGACGGTGTTATGGTGTACGATAAGCCTGTCAGTGATCGAAATAATCATGGCTTTGGTGGCACTGTTTCTTATCAGGCCGTACAAAATGGCTTTATTATCTTTTCAGCGGAGAAATCTTTCATCATGCCGACCGACCGCCATATCTATGGTGAACCGGAAAATAACCTGGATCCCAATCCGGACATTTTGCCGGAGTTGGCTGTCAATTATAACCTGGGGGCACGGTACGGTATATCGGGAACAGATAAACATAAAATTAACCTTTATGGCAATTTTTTCTGGCGCAACGGCTATGACAAAATTACCTTGCAGACTTATGTAGATCCTGTTATAGAAGGGCGGGAAGCGCAGGTGGAAGATATACAAAAGTCTCAATATGTTAACCTGTCTAAAACACAGTCTATTGGGTTTGAAGCAGAAGTTAATTATATCTATGACAATAAATTGAACGCCGTGCTCAATTTTTCCAAATTCAACTCCTTGTTTAAGGTACCGTTGGATGAAAGAGGTAATCCACATAGTTTATATGACAGGCAGATACCGAACGAACCTTTTTTCACGGTCAATGCAAATGTGCATTACAGGTTGAACCATATTTTACAGCGTAAGTCTGTATTGAATCTGTATTATAATGCGGGCTATGTAGCACCCTTTAATACGATATGGTTTGATTCGGACTGGTTTACTACACCGACACAGTTTTCACACGATATCGGTGCAAGCTACCGATTCCCGAATAGCAAGTTGGTAGTTAGCCTGGATGCAAAAAATATTTTGAATGCCGAGGTGTACGATAACTTTGGCGTGCAAAAACCAGGAAGGGCTTTTTACATAAAATTGAATTACACAATAAATAATTTTAACAGATAACAAGATGAGAAATAGCTATTTAAAAACGGTACTATTTGGGGCCGCGTTAGCCATCGGAACCATGGCGAGCTGTGACAAAGACAAAGGGCCGGATACCCTTCCTCCATCGGGTCCTGATATTTGGGACAGACAATACATAACATTAACGTTAGCATTTCCAGATGATAACGGTGAGGCCGGTAACGGTGGAACCAGAGCATATGCGATTACGACTGCTCAAGCAGCGGATCCTAACTTTGAAGTAGATGCATTTAATAAAGGATACGTATTGCGTTCACAGCGTACAGCTCGTGTACAGGGATCTCGGAATGGTAACTTTTTGTATAACATTCAATATGTTGGTAATGATGGCGGGATATTTAATAAATACCGTGTCAACGGTGCAGCATTATTTGATGATACACGTGAAGAACTGGATACCGAGCCTATCTTAGGACAATCTCCGCGCTGGGTAGTTGCAGCTGAAGGAATTGGCATAGGTGTACACGGATCTTCGAAGGTTGAGGCAACCGGAGAAGGTGCTGACGCCAATTTCGTTGATGTTAAAAGCATCGCATCTATTGCCGTATTGAACTTGGATAATCCTGAGATCACTCGTCAAGTGAAGGACTTTACTGTTCCTTTTACAGCTGCACAAACTAAGGATGGCTATCAAATCACTCGTATCGATGTTCCTGTCCTTAATGCTGCAAAGACAAAGATCTTCATTGGGTGTAGCCTGTCAAGGATAGATAAAAACAAGAAATCTACAATGGATCCAAGAGGTCAATCTTGGTCAAATGCGACAAATGAATTGGGTACAGCTACTTTGGTTGTGGATTACCCATCGTTAACTAATCCTAAGTTGATTTTTTCAGCGAATAGTGCGGCAAATAATAACTCCTATCGTACGATGAGCCAGTATTTGGCGGAAGATGGCTACATTTACCAAGCTACAGCAACGTCCGGTTCGCAAATCTTGCGTATAAATGGCACGACTGGTGAATATGACCAAGATTACAACTTTGATCTGAAAACGGATCTTGGAGGGGGTAAAAATGTCTCTATACGAGCTTGGCGCTATGTTAAAAATGGGACAGGTGTCGTATTGTATACGATTGCCGGAACTGAAGGTGGATTCGTGGCCTATGTAGATTTGAACAGTAAAAAGGCTACAAAGCTAAACGGATTTGAAAATGAAACTGATATTGGGTTTTCTGGAAAATCAAAAACGGATACAGAGCCCGCTTTAACAGGTACATTTGCCCAGTTCCAGCATATTGGTGTGGACGGCAATAAAGTGTATATTCCATTTACACCTAACGGTAAGGATGGTAATCTATATATTGTCGACATGACAACAAAGCCGACTAGCGCAACTAAAGGAGCTAAGCTGAAAAATGCTTCAGGTAGTTTCTATTTAGGCGCTTACTAGATAAAAAACAAATAAATCAAATCAGATAAGGCTTTTTTAGCCTTATCTGATTTTCGTTTGAATAAACTTAGAGAGAGAAATGAGTCGTTCAAAAAACAAACTGTCTTATTGGCCTAAAATCCGTAAATTTTTAAACGATATCCATCTGTGGGGAGGTTTAATTTCCGGGATTGTTGTTTTAATCGTTTGCCTTACAGGTACGATATATGTATACAACACCGAAATACGGGAGGCAGTGCTTTCCGAATTTTATAATGTTAAGCAAGAAGGTGAGAAGATAAATACGGATGATCTCTTGACAAAGGTGAAACCGGAAGTTAAGGGAAAGATCATTGGTGTCAAAATTCCTTTTGCAGCGGATAAAAGTACATTTGTTCTGTATCGTAAGCCAGATAAAGGCGGAGGAGGCAGAGGTGCGCAAGGGGAACATGCACATAATCATGGACATGCTGGTGATCGCGGGAATGGTCATTCGCATGAGCACGGTAAAACTGATGTCTCAAAAAAACATAAATCAGATAGTACTTCGAATGAAGTAGTCGCAGTACAGGTGGCAGCAGCACAAAAAGTCGCTGCAGGATCGGCGGAACAGGTGCGACCACAAGGACCACCGTCACAAGCACCGAGAGGTCGTGGTCCTCGTGCAAATCAGTTAGCAGTTAACCCCTACAGCGGAGAAATTATAGGTGATCCCGGTGAGGTAAAGACAAAGACTGCTGAGTTTATGCAGAAGATGTTTGGGCTCCACCGCTGGCTATTGTTAAATGAGATCGAAGAGCCTATTTTCGAAGGTTTAGAAAACCGGAAATTAGGTTCCTGGATTACAGGAACAGCTACCTTATTATTCCTGTTGGGGGTATTGACGGGTATTGTAATATGGTTTCCGGTGAAGATGCGCGCCTGGAAGAACGGCCTGAAGATCAGGTGGTCAGCCAGCTGGAAGCGGGTTAATCACGATCTGCATAATACATTGGCATTTTACAGCTTTATTATTTTATTCTTCATGTCAGTCACTGGTCCGTTCTGGTCTTTCGACTGGTATAGAGAGGGGTGGCAAAAAACATGGGGTATTTACCAGGATCCCAAAGCACCACAGCTAGAAAAGCCTAAACCTGTTTCTACCTTTGTACCAGGGAAGAATGTGCTGACTGTTGAAGAAACAATATTGGCCGTTAATACGATATTGCCGTATAACGGCGATATAACGATCAATTTTGCACAGGACAGTACAGGTACGATAGCAGTAACAAAAAATAAAATTGGCTTTTTTGCACCATCGGCGAGTGATAGATTGACTTTGGATCAGTATTCGGGAGAAGTATTGGATAAAGATATTTTTCGGGAGAAGAGCTTTAGCAATCGAATAGGTGCTTCCATAAAAGCATTGCATATCGGTGATGTATATGGCCCTTTTACCAAATTACTGTACTTTTTAGCGAGTATAGTGGCCACATCCCTGCCTGTGACGGGTGTCTTGATATGGATCAATAAAATGAAGAAGAAGCCAAAATAACAGAAAAAAGCCCGCTAGAATATTCTTGCGGGCTTTGACATTAATAGTTATAGTGTGTGATTTTAAGACTTCTCGTTCCTGATATTACTGATAATCATTTCCAGGACGGCTACGACGAGTGCAAACAATGTTGCATTCCAGAATCCATTGACGTCAAATTTCGTTCCCATAAGCGAATCGGCTAACATAATCATGAGTACCGTAATTATAAAAGATATCAGACCGAATGTAAGCCAGTTTAATGGAAAGGTAAGTAATCGAAGTACTCCTCCAATGATGGCATTGACCAAACCAATGACAAGACCTGTTACTATCGCCCATCCAAATCCGGCCACCTGTACGCCGGGGATGATGAAAGCTGCAATGGCGACTACGAGCCCTGTAAGCAGAAGTGATATTATAAATCTCATAATTCGTATATTTGAGTTTTAGTGTTCAAAATTGATGCCAAAACATTTTTTAAATTATGTACAAAACATTAAAACCGGCATTGGAAAAAGAACTCGCGGCTATAAAAGACGCCGGTTTATATAAAACAGAGCGGGTAATTACGACACCTCAGGGTGCTGATATAAAAGTGAGTACAGGGCAGGAAGTTATCAACTTTTGTGCAAACAATTACCTGGGTCTTTCTTCTCACCCTAAAATCATTGAGGCGGCGAAAAACGCTATCGATAGTCACGGTTATGGCATGTCGTCTGTTCGGTTTATTTGTGGTACACAGGATATCCATAAGGAGCTGGAGGCTAGAATATCGAAATTCCTCGGCACCGAAGATACGATACTTTATGCAGCTGCTTTTGACGCGAATGGTGGGGTGTTCGAACCATTATTCGGAGCAGAAGATGCTGTTATTTCGGATGAATTGAATCATGCTTCTATCATTGATGGCGTACGACTCTGTAAAGCGCAGCGCCTCCGGTATAAAAACCGTGACATGGAAGATCTGGAAACACAATTAAAAGCAGCTTCAGGAGCCCGGCATAGAATTATCGTTACAGATGGTGCCTTTTCAATGGATGGATCAGTGACACCGTTAGATAAAATCTGCAACTTAGCAGATCGGTATGGAGCTTTGGTCATGATTGATGAATCGCACTGTTCTGGTTTCGTCGGCAAGACAGGTCGTGGTACGCATGAGTTGTTTGACGTTATAGACCGTGTAGACATTATCACGGGGACTTTAGGAAAAGCACTGGGTGGTGCTTCGGGCGGATTTACCTCGGGACGTCAGGAAATCATCGATATGCTCCGCCAACGTTCCCGCCCTTATTTATTTTCGAATACCTTAGCTCCAGCTATTGTAGGTGCCTCCATCGCTGTGCTCGACATGCTAAGCGAGACGACGGTGCTACGGGATAAGCTGGAACACAACACAAAATATTTCCGGGAAAAAATGACCGAAGTGGGATTTGATATTAAGCCGGGCTTCCACCCCATTGTGCCGGTCATGTTGTACGATGCGAAACTGGCGCAGGAGTTTGCTGCCCGAATGTTGGTTGAAGGCATTTACGTGATAGGGTTTTATTATCCTGTCGTACCCAAAGATAAGGCACGTATTCGCGTACAGATCTCCGCAGGACATGAGATCTCACATTTGGATAAGGCTATTGCTGCCTTTACGAAAGTTGGAAGGGAGTTGGGGGTTATCTAATAGCTCCCCTGCTGATTCCAGATACGCTCCAAAATCATCTTTTGACCATAGATGACAGACTTGTCGACCTGCTCAGCGGGAACAATAGTACACTGCTTTTGCAAGGATAGCTCTTGAATGGCGAATGCATAACTGTCACTTAAGTTTGCATGTGCACATAGATAAATAGGTATACCTAATGAAGCGATATCGCGGAGCTCTGTTCCAATAAGCAAGCCACTTAAAAGACTATAATTCGAACTGTTTTCAATATTATGAAGAAGTGCGGAAGCGCGGATCGTAAATACATTATGCAAAAGATTCTCTTTGCTTAGTGCCAGGCCTTTCTTAAAAGCTTCTTTATCCATCGAGGAGGACTTTACTATATTGTTCTTTAACAGACTATAAGTAGATAGTATCTGAAATAATTCTCCCGTGATATATGTCTTGAAAGAAATAATATTATTTTCCTTTACCCGAATGTGTTTTGAATGTGTGCCCGGTAAAATAAAAAGAGCGTCAGTACTATGGTTATGATTTTGGAGACCTAGCAGTTGTATTTCTTCGCCGCGCATGACATCATTCATACCACATAGACCGGAAAGTAATAACACATCATGGTTAAATTTGGAGTTATGCGGTATAATGTCGTATTGAAGACTGCTGCCATCACATACAAAGGGAAGAGGAGCGTATGGAATTTCTCGTATTCCAATAGAAGAGGTGGCCATACCCGATATGACTACAGGAATATTTTTTTCGCTATACATACCCGGTACGACGAGGTAGCGGCGTAGAAAATTTAAGAAATAATCTTCACGGGCAATGCCGGTTTTTTCGCTTTTAAACAAATCGAAGACATAGCTACAACCGTAATGGTTGCTTAGTTCATGTAATACAATAATAGAATTGTCTGTAATTTCAATAAGCCGGACTCGTAAGGAACTTGTTCCCCAATCCACACTAAAAAAATACTGCATAGTAAGTAAGTAAGGAAAACAAAGATAAATATTGTATATAATATACAAAATGAATTTTGTAAAATTGCCTACAGAATTGTAACTTACAGATATCATAGTAAAAAATGTACACTAGCCATATGAAACATTCAACACAGGGGAATCTGCCCCAGCTGTCCAATACAACTTATTCGAAAGTTAGAGAACAGTTACGTAACGACATATTATCCAATCATTTTGCCCCAGGCACACGACTTAAGATCCTGGATCTCGTCAAATTGTATAATGTAAGCCAGATGCCTATTCGAGAGGCCTTGCAGCAATTGCAGGGAGAAGGATTAGTAGTTATTGAACAGCATAAGGGAGCTTATGTCCGCCATATTGATAAGAAATTTGTTTCGAATATATATGACGTGCGACGTGTTATTGAAGTGTTCCTTACCCTTGAAAGCATGCGTTCTATTACGGATGATATCCTGAAGAGATTATGGAAAATTCAGGCCGGTTGTGAAAAAGCGGCAAAAAAGGGAAACCTGGAGCAATTGCTAAAATATAATACGGATTTTCATGGTACGCTTTATAAGCTGGCCGATAATGAGGAAGCTTTTCATCTGGTAGAAGGTCACTGGCAGCTGATCAATAGCTTGAGAATGTCTTTTGGTTTTGGCGTAACCCGTGCCGAAGAAATTATATCCGAACACGAACAGATACTGAGGGCGCTTGAAAATCGGGATGAAAAGGCGCTTGAGGAAGCTGCAAACCTGCATTGTCTGCACGCGAAGGAAGATGTTCTTTTGCAAATGGACCTGATAGAGCAGAAGAAAATGGCGTTGGCAAAATAGAAACGGGCAGAGAGCGCTATAGAATAAAAAGTAAATTTTATTTTGTATATTGTATATAATATATTATTTTTGATGTATAAACAATTGTAAACTATTGATTCATGTCTCAGTCGACAAAAAAATTTAATTGGGAATTCATCTTATTGCTGTGGTTTGCTTTTTTCTTCAATCAGGCAGATCGGCAGGTTTTTAATATTGCTTTGCCTGCGGTACGTGATGATCTGGGGTTGAATGATGTGCAGTTGGGGTTAATAGCGTCGGCCTTTATATTGGCGATAGGTGTCTTTGTGCCTATTGCCGGATATGTAGGTGACCGTTTCAGCAAAAAAACGGTCATCTTATTAAGTTTGTTGATATGGACCTGTGCGACTTTTTTTACAGGGTTTTCTGCAGGCTTTTTGTTGCTTATCATCCTGCGTTCGATCGTTGGGGGAGCAGAGGCTTTTTATGCACCGGCAGCTAATGCACTGATCGGGGAGAAGTTCAAATCAAATCTCGGCCAGGCTATGGCTATCCACCAAACGGCTCTGTATGTTGGAATCATAGGAAGCGGTATTATAGGTGGTTATCTCACGGAGCATTACGGCTGGCGGACGGTTTTCTATATTTTTGGGGGGATAGGCATTGTGCTTTTTCTTCTTATGTTTTTTAGACTGGAAGATGGTGCAGCGCAGAGTAGGGAGCAGAAAATTACCATTTTGGATGGTATTAAGAATTTGGCAGCCAATAAGACAGCTGTTTTGTTGACAGCAGCGTTCACCTGTATGGTGTTTGTGAATGTGGGTTATCTTACCTGGACTTCTACATTTCTACATGAGAAGTTTGGTCTTAGCCTGACAGAGGCAGGATTTTCGTCTATGTTTTATCACCATGCTTTTGCATTTGTAGGCGTGATGGTGGCTGGTAAGCTTTCGGATAAGCTTGCTCTTAAGAATGCTGGTGGGCGTTTGAAAATACAGGCGTTGGCATTGTTACTAGGTGCGCCATTTATCGTTTTGATGGGGATGGGAACAACGCTACCTGTAGTGTACGTAGCCCTGAGCATATTCGGAGTATTCAGGGGGATGTATGATTCGAACATTTACGCTTCGCTTTTTTCGGTGGTCGACGAGAAAATACGGGCTTCTGTGTCTTCCGCTATGATTATGTGTTCGTATATCATAGCTTCACTGGCACCGGTTGCATTGGGTTATTTTAAGACCGGATTCGGACTGACCAACGGGTTGGCATCACTATCCCTTTTTTATATATTAGGAGGTATATTAATATTTATTGCTTTGAAATTTACCTTTAAAAAAGATAGAAATATTGTTTTGGAAATAATGAAGAACCGCAATGAGTTTGAAAAATAAAATAGCACTCGTGACCGGTGCGGGTAAAGGTCTGGGAAAGGGAATTGCTCTTGAGCTGGCAGATCAGGGAGCAGATATTGTGATCAATGATTTGCAATATGATGAAGGGGTCGAAGCACTTGAGAAGCAAATTCATGATCTGGGTTGCAAATCCTGGTTTATAGCAGCTGACATTACCCGGGAGGAAGCGGTAAAAAGTATGTTTTCGTTTATACGCAACGAAATAGGTCAACTCGATATCCTTGTTAACAATGCGGGTGTAGATAGACCTCAGGACATTTTTTCTACCTCGTTAGAAGATTGGAATTTTGTTATGCAAACCAATATTACCGGATGTTTCCTGTGTTCAAAATACGCTTTACTGATTATGAGGGACCAACAGCAGGGTAAGATTGTAAATGTGAGTTCGGTAGTGGGTCATCAAGGCGCTTTAAAGGGGCATGTGCACTATGCTTCTTCAAAAAGTGGCCTGTTTGGGCTGACGAAGACTCTCGCACGAACAGCTGCCACATTTGGTGTGAATGTAAACGCCGTAGCACCAGGGGTGATAGAAACAGAGCTTTCTCTAAAAACACACGGTGAGTCGGGTATGGAAACGTTGAAAAAAGGTATACCATTGGGATTGGGAAATGTGAAGGACGTAGGAATGGCTGTAGCTTTTTTGTGCGGTGATGGAGCGCGTTATATCACTGGAATAACGTTGGATGTAAATGGAGGACTTTACTTCCGATAATTTTTTTAGATAGCGATAAATTATATACAATATATTATATATGAAAGTTACAAAAATAGAGACATTTATTAGTGATGTGTACAGAACCAACTGGGTCTTTGTGAAAGTGCATACGGATTCGGGGCTGTATGGCGTCGGCGAAGCTACGCTGGAGCACCAGGAATTAACGGTAGAGGCAGCTGTTCTTGAACTGAACCGTCATTTAGTAGGAAAGGATCCCCACAATATAGAAGCTTTCTTTCACGACACGTTGAGAAACTCGTACTGGCGAGGCGGCCCGGTATTGATGAGCGCCATGGCTGGTGTGGAAATGGCATTGTGGGATATTAAAGGTAAGGATCTGGGGGTGCCTGTCTATCAGCTGTTAGGTGGGAAGGTTCGTGATAAAGTTCCGTGTTATGCTAACGGTTGGTTTGCTCCTGCAAAGACACCTGAAGAATTTGCCGCTAAGGCTAAAGAGACGGTGAAGAAAGGTTATAAAGGATTGAAGTGGGATCCTTTTGGATCGGCATATCTCACGTTGACAAAGGAAGAGTTCAATCTTGCCATTGATTGTATTGCTGCTGTGAAGGATGCGGTAGGCCATGAAATGGAAATTTTGATTGAGGGCCATGGAAGGTTTAACTTACCTACAGCGCTTAAGGTCGCACATGCTATTGAAGATTTTGGTGTGCTATGGTTTGAGGAACCGTTGCCACCTGAGAATTTGGAAGGGCTGGCTCAACTGAAGAAAAGAACAAAAGTGCCTATCGCAGCTGGCGAACGATTGTATGGCCGTATGGATTACCGCTCATTTTTTAACCTGGAGTGTGCGGATTTTGCGCAGCCGGACGTCAGTCACTCGGGTGGGATCATGGAAACACGAAAGATCGCCGCTATGGCGGAGTGCCATCATCTTCCTGTATGTCCGCATAATCCTATTGGACCAATAGCGAATGCCGCAACGTTACAAATAGCCGCCTGTACGCCGAATTTCTACTTACTGGAAACGATGAGTGCAGATGTGCCCTACCGTCACGAATTGACTACGGAGCAAGTTATGTTTAAAGATGGCTTCATGGAGATTGGTGATGCACCGGGGCTAGGTATAGATATTAAAACAGAAAATTGTAAAAAATATCCTTATCAGCCACATGACTTGCGCCATTACAATGGTAAACTTACGGAAATCAGACCGGCAGATGCAAAGGATTCTTTTCAACAAAATTCATATGCAACGAATGACCGATAATAGGAACAGTTTTAATCGAGACCTCTTCGATCAGCTTCCGGTGATAGGAATATTACGTGACGTAAGCGTAGACGATGCAGCAGTTATCTTGCCTCTGTTTATAGAGGCGGGATTCACGACTATCGAGGTGCCGATTAATTCCGAAGGTGCCGGGCAGCTGATTCAGAACTTAATACTGCATTTTGGTAAAAAATTAAATATCGGAGCAGGATCGGTCATTGATCTATCGGATCTGGACAAGGCACTTGCAGCTGGGGCGGGATTTATTGTTACGCCGATAGTCGATGAAAAAGTGATCGGAAGCTGTGTCGATAAAGGGGTGCCTGTTTTCCCGGGTGCACTTACTCCTACGGAGATTGCGAAGGCGTGGAAGCTGGGAGCTGCTATGGTAAAGGTTTTTCCGGCTGACGAAATGGGACCTCGCTATATTAAAGCATTGAAGGCTCCTCTGAAACATATAAAACTATTACCCACCGGGGGAATTTCTGTTGAAAATGCCAATGATTATTTTCTTGCAGGTGCCGACGGTCTTGGCGTGTCGACAGGATTGTTTAAATCGGAGTTGATCAGAAATAAAGATTGGGATAGGTTGCGGGAGCATTTACGGTCATTTCGTCAAATTATCGGGGACAGGAGATTATAAATAATTACCGAAATAAACCACAATTATAAACAAACATAAAATGATACTATTATGAGAGGAAAAATGATTTTTACACTGTTTATTCTTGCTTTGTCAATGATGGGCTGTAAAAAAAACTCGGACAATAATAATAGTCTGGAATTTGACATGCTTAACGTAAACTTTGGAGGTGATCTGGCCGACAGGTTATGGACGGAGGGAGATGAGATCGGCATTTACAGTCTGTGTACACGTAATGATGCACAAAACACTGGCATGAGCGCGAATAAAAATGCGAAATATATCGCAAGGGTGGGGGGTAACGAAGTTTATTTTGCAAATGCATCGGACGATGATCAGATTATTGCAACAGCAGATGATCATAATTTCAGATTTTACGCATACTTCCCCTATTCAAATACGAGTAGCGATATTTCGGCAGTAGGCGTGCAGGTACCAAAGAAGCAACTCCATACCGCAGGTGTAGGAAATTACGGTTTGTATGTTGCGAGCAAACAGGTGACGACGGTTGTGCCTACAGTTGATCTGGATTTTAAAGGTGTATTTAGCGTTGTGGAGCTTTATCTACCCAATGATATCATTGATGAAGATGGGAATTCTGTCGTTCGGTCATTGACACTGAAGGCCTCTGTTACTGATAATTTCAGTGGTGTACTGGCTGACGGGGGGACATATAATCTGGAGACGGGTGTATTCACAAGCAGTACAAATCTGCAAGCCAATGAAGTAGAGTTGGATTTTGGAGAAACGGGGATTGTCCTTTCCGATGCATTTACGAAAGTGTCATTGGCAGTGGCTCCCTTTATGGTGCCGATAGGCGGAATGGATGTTGTTATCCGTGATCTATCCGGCGACGAGACGACTATCAATATTCTTGGAAGTGAAGATGATGAAGGGACGATGCTTGCAGCGGGGGAGATATTGACCCAATATTTAAGTAGAGATAACGACGGTATTGTTCCAGTGAATTTTCCGGTTGTCTTCCCTCTTGGAAAAACGAACGATGTAGCTAACTTTACAGCGGCAACTCAACCTCGGTGGGTTAGTGAGGGAATATGGACTTGTCCTACACAGACGCAGGCTTATGCGCAATGGAATAAGGTTTCAGATCCAGCTTCAACTCCGCTACAGTTCCGCCAGTTTGTCAATAGTGGGGCGATCAGTAGTCCTGAGGTCAGAGGAGTTTGGACGGGCGACTATCTGGAGTTTGTTCTTCCTGTGAAAAAATTTGCTGCGGGTACAGCGGTAACGGTTAAGCTGCCGATGTATACACGGCAGGGCCCTGTATTTTGGAACGTAGAATATCTTGACGGCGAAACCTGGAAGTCAAATAAAACCAATGTGACATGTTATGACCCAGCTTATACGCGTGAAGCGACATTCTCTCTCATTCGTGGTGGAAAGATTATTGAACATACCATGGTATTTACAGAGGCCATTCAAAGTGGACATGTCAAGATCAGGCTTACCTGTGCAGACGGTTCAATTCAGGCCGATACGGATACTAAAGTAGCAGTACGTACCACGCCATGGATCAGTGGGTCAGCTTATGGAGCGCCTTTCTATCTGTATCTCGCTGATTCGGATGTTACGAGTGTCACGTTCTCCATTAATTGATCAGGATAAATAATACATAAAAAATTGCCATAAATAAAGTTTTATGAACAGATTTAAATATCCATTATTGTTGATTATCTGCCTGTTATCAATACAGGTAGTATGGTCACAAGAAACGAGCAGAGTCAGAGGAAAAGTTACCGATGACGATCGGAAGCCACTTAGTGGAGCCTCTGTGAAAATATTGGACAATTTACGGGTTGTCAATACGAATACGGCCGGGGAGTTCGAGATTGAATGCACCCCCGAAGATATATTGGTTATTAGTTATATTGGGTATGACGAGCAGCAGGTTGCTGTCCGAGGTCGCTCCTACCTGGAAGTCATAATGCAGCGGCAACCTAATGTTCTTGAAGATGTCGTTGTCGTTGGCTACGGTACACAAAAAAGGACAAACGTAACGGGAGCCGTAACTTCAGTAAATTACAGTGAACAAGCTGCATCGCGACCTATTACGACAACAGCAGGAGCTCTTGCAGGGCTTAGTCCGGGTCTGGCCGTGCAACAACCGTCGGGAAGGCCTGGAAGTGAAGGAGTAATGCTGCGCGTACGCGGTGTCGGAACACTCAATAACGCTGCACCGCTCGTGATTGTCGATGGGTTTGAAAGTAGCATAGGAAATGTCAATCCGGATGATATTGAAAGTATGTCGATACTGCGGGATGCGGCCTCAAGTGCTATTTATGGAAATAGGGCTGCAAATGGCGTTATCCTTATTACAACAAAGTCCGGCGCTTCAAAACCTACGGTTTCTTTTAACAGCATCGTTTCTTTGAATAAACCTCAGAACTATGTAGATCTGGTTTCAAATTATGCGGACTATATGTCGTTGATTAATGAATCTGCCGAGAATATTGATGTAGCTCTACCTTTTTCTCAAGCTATGATTGATCTTTGGCGCGAAAAAGAAAAGGATCCAAACGGGATGGCTGACTCCGGATACCCGAACTATGTCGCCTATCCGAATACCGATTGGATGGATGCCTTTTTTAATGATGAAATTTACCAAAGGCATGCCCTTTCGGTGTCTGGATCATCGGGAGGCACTAGTTATCTTATGTCTATGTCCTATATGGACAACCCGGGGATTATGTTGAATTCGGGCATGAAAAAAACCATGCTGCGTGCCAATGTGTCGTCCAAAGTCAACAACTGGTTGGAAGTAGGAGCTAAGCTGTGGGGGTATGAAAATTCTTTACAGATGAATGATCTGGACAATGCTTTCAGTTTTATGACACGTGCCGTTCCTGGTATCTACCCTTACTATGATGGAAAATATGGTTGGACAGAAAATCCGGAACAGAGTTCCAACTCACGTAATAATCTTTATTTTGCAGATCGGGTCAACGGATTGGACAGAACATTCTATACCAATTCCACGCTATTTGCTGATGTGACCTTGCCCTATTCGTTGAAATATAACGTATCGTTGAACTATATCAGACAGAATGGAGGCTATAAATTTAATACCCGTACGCTGGATGCTTTTTCATTCCGAACAGGAGATTGGGCTTATTATTACCAGGATCTGGAAAAACTACTGCTTCGGGTACGCAATGATAATTCCCGCCGTTGGACAGCGCAAAGTACACTCTCCTGGAATCGTACCTTTGCACAAAAGCATGATATTTCTGCACTATTGGGTTATGAGGCTTTATACAACAACAGCGATAATTCTTTTGTAGAAAAAAACGGCTTTCTGAGTGATAAGCTTGTCGAACTCAATACGGTGAGCAATATGGTTGCTATCACAGGTACACAAACTGATTTTGCCACGCAGTCATTTTTTGGACGGATGCAGTATGCCTACGATAACCGCTATCTGTTGGAGATGAATCTCCGCTACGATGGATCGTCACGTTTTGCACGGCAATCTCGTTGGGGCGTGTTTCCATCGGTATCTGCGGGCTGGCGTATCGATCAGGAATCATTTATGGAAGGTTCAAAAATCGATAATCTCAAATTGCGCGGCTCTTGGGGAAAACTTGGTAACCACAGTATAGGAAACTATGACTATCAGGCAACATATGCTTCCGGATCTGCTTACTCTTTTGGTGGCACCCAGGCACCAGGCTTAGTCGCGTCGCTATCCAACAACCTCCTGGAATGGGAAACGACAACGATGTCTAATATAGGTCTCGAATTGGGGGTGTTAAACAATCGTCTTTCTTTCGAAACAGACTTCTATAACAAAGTGACCGATGGTATCTTGTTTCGTGCACCGGTGTATGCGACAGTAGGTGTCAAATCGCCACCTTACCAAAATATTGCAGAAGTTACGAACAGGGGTATGGAATTTACGCTTGGATGGCGTGACAAAGTCAAGGACTTTAGCTATGGCGTGTCTGCCAACTTTACACGAAACTACAACCACGTTAGCAAATACCAAGGAGTATTAAAGGCTGGTTGGGTGACGGACGAAAATGGATTAAGAAAATACGAAACTAATATAGGCGATGTGGCTACGGTAGTTGGTAATGAACGCCGTACTATGGAGGGCAAATTGATCAACGAGTATTATTTGTTGAACACTTATTCCGGCGATCAATCCTATTTCTTCAATGATGGATCTGTCAACCCGAATGGAGGGCCTCAGGATGGTATGATACGTACAGAGGATGATATGCAGTGGTTGCAGGCGATGGTTGACGCAGGTAGCATATTTTTGCCCAATAGGAACATTGGCAAGAAAGGGGTTTGGTATGGAGATTATATTTATGATGATGTAAATGGCGATGGTGTCTATGGTGATCCAAATGACTATACATTCCAAAATGTAGCGATGACACCTAAATACACTTATGGTTTCCAATTAAATATGGCATGGAAGGGTATTAGTCTGTCGACGCTATGGGCAGGTGCTGGCGGGCATTCGGTTTATTATCGGTTTCCAGGAATCAATGCTTATTCTACACGGGCTGACCTGACAATACCACAAGAGATTGCCTATGATCACTACTTTTATGATCCGTCAAATCCTGACGACCCTCGTACGAATGTGACCTCACAACATGGCCGTCTGACTATGAACTATGGTTCGGAACAAAATGGTGGTTCAAATTATTCTAATCTATGGCTCTACAAAGCAAATTATCTCAAGTTGAAGAATCTGACCCTTGGATATACAATACCGAAAAAGTGGATTGGACAAATCGGTTTCCAGGATGTGCGTCTGTATGTTAGCGGAGAGAACCTGTTCACCTTCACCAAGTTTCCGGGAATGGATCCTGAGTTTACCGAAACATTACAGTTCTATTCTAATTTGAGTCAATACTCCATAGGCCTTAATATTAAACTATAAAGTATTTTATTATGAAAAAATTCGTTAAAATATATTGGCTTTCTCCTCTACTTTGCCTGATAGCTGGATGTAGTAGTTTTTTGGACAGGAGTCCATACGATGAGATTTCCTCTGAAAATGTGTTTACCTCAGCGGCATTGGCGGAATCGGTGGTTAATGGAGCGTATAGCAATCTTAGATACGACTACAGCAACTTTGGAACGGAAATCATTAATTGGGATGCGCTATCCTCAGTGATGGATCCTGCTGACGCTAATGTTTCGCTCAATTATTCCTACCTTCTTGGAACAATCCAACCCAATAACGGCATGTTTTCGAGATACTGGCAGCGTTTGTACGAGGGGGTAAACCGCACAAATGATGTTATTAATAACTTGCACCGCGTGCCTGATATGAGCGATGAGCTGAAAGCACAGCGTATTGCCGAGTGTAAATTTCTACGTGCCTATCACTACTATCGATTGAACAGCCTGTGGCGCGGTGTGCCTGTTTATCTGGAAAATCTGCCTAATGCTGAGTATACACGTAGTCGGTCTTCGGATGCGGATGTTTGGAATACAATCATACAGGATCTGACAGATTGTATCAACACCGCTGAGTTACCGGAAAAGTATGCAGCCAATAGTAGCGACTACGGTCGTGTAACTAAAGGGGCAGCCTACACGTTACGTGGCAAGGCTTACTTATGGTTGAGAAGATGGGATTTGGCAGAGGCTGATTTTCGTGAGGTTGGTAAGTTGGGATATACATTGTATACAGGAAGCTATGCCAATTTATTTAAATTGGCACAGGAGAAGAGTGATGAAATGATTTTCAGTGTACAGATGGAGGAACTATCGGGGATGGGAAATACGTTTAGCCGTACCTACGGCAATCGTATGACAACAGGAGCGGGTAATTCGTCGTTCTTCATGAATACACGGTTTGTGGATTCTTATGAGTGGGCAAACGGTAAACCATTTGATTGGGAGGATGTCATTCCCGGCTATAATTCCATGGAACCTAAAGCACGAAGTGTGTATTTTCTACGCGATAATATAACTTCGCCCGAACAAACCACTATGCAGACATATGGAGCTGAGATGAGTGAATATCTTCCCACTGGCAACGAGGCACGTATTAAAGCTGCCTATACTGACCGTGATCCACGAATGGAAGCGACGGTCATTACCCCTTATTCCCAATATTCCGGTGGCTTTTCAGGTACGGCAATCAACTATTCGTCAAGGTGGCCATTTCGCAGCAGTGCCTCTGCACCATATGACCTGCAGACGAACTCGAATAGCTATATGTTATATTCGATCCGCAAATTTGTAACTGAGGGACGGCAATTTCTCAATGTAAGCTTCAATCCCGTAGATGTTCCTATATTTCGCTATGCAGATGTATTGCTCGGCCTTGCAGAGGCATTGAACGAACAGGGAAGATATCAGGATGCTATTGTTTTTGTAAATCAGGTTCGTAGCCGTGCTAATGTGGCGCTTCTTAATGAACCCGGAAACTCCTATGTCGCGGTGAGCAGTTCGGATGATCTGCGTCCGAGAATTCGTAATGAACGCAAATGGGAACTTGCGGGTGAAGAGCAACTTTACTACGATGAACTGCGTTGGGGAACATGGCAGGATACTAAATTTGCGACAGGCAATGGTTTGCTCGAGGTGTGGGGCGCTCCTGTATATACCTATCAATGGGGAGGGCCGGCATATCTTAAGTGGGCAATACCATCATCTGAAACGGAACGAAATACCAATCTTATTCAAAATGACGATTGGAAATAGAAAGGATAAGAGATGAAAATTATAAACTTTACGTTATTGGCGCTTTGTTGTATTGTTAGTTCTTGCAGCAAATCGGGCGACCCCACGGATAAGGTGGACACCGGAGGCACGGGCAAACGTCAACAGTTGAATTTGACGCCTATCGGAAACCTGAATCAGGGGACTTCAGCGATAAATTCTCATGCAGCGTTTACTTCACGTTCCTCGCTCATGATGGACTTCCGTAGTTATGTTGACATTGGACAGGGAATCACAGGAGTTCAGTGGCCTAACTATTCACGGATCAAGAAATTGGCAGACGGAACATATATTCTATTCTGTCAACAGTCCACCTCATCAAATCCCAATGGCAATGATACCTACTATGCCACATCACCGGATCTGATCAATTGGGCCGGAAAGGGGTATCTCTTCCAAAGCAAAAGTGGGTATACGAACGCCCGAAACCAAGCGGCGACACGTCTGTTTACCAATGCTAATGGCTTCGTTCTATCGAACGGTGATTTATTAGCCTTTGCCTCTTATCGTATACAACCAGGGTATTCGGATTTACTGTGTCACAATGATAACGGTATCATTATGGTGCGTAGTACAGATCATGGAAAGACATGGAGTGAGCCACAAGAGATCTACCATGGTCCAAACTGGGAAGCGATGATGTTGCAACTGCCCTCGGGCGAACTTCATTGCTACTTTTCAGAAAGTCGACCTTCCATATCGGGAGGCCATTCCGGAACATCTATGGTCGTTTCTAACGATAATGGAGAGACCTGGTCTCCTTCTCTTGATCAGGCACCCTACCGGGTAGTCCGTCAACATTGGTTCAACCAGGATAAGAATGCTACTTTTTATACCGACCAAATGGCGAGTGTAATCAAACTCAACAACACTAATAAATTGGCCATGGTCATCGAGTCTTCCCTTTCATCCACTAACGATAACACAACGTATGGTATTTCATTCGCATATACGGACAATAATGGTGTGTGGAAACATCTGGAAGGAGATGAAGTCGGACCGACCGACCGTCAAAATTATCTATTTAGTGGTGCGGCTCCCTCGCTACTTCAATTTCCATCTGGCGAAAGTGTCGTGTCGTACGGTATTTCCAGCCACCTGAACATACGTATGGGTGATGCTGAAGCACACGAATTTGGAGCCCCATTTGTGGCCCTTCCGGGGCGTGGGTCGTGGGGAACGATAGAATTGGACGATGATCATTCTTTAATTGCAGCAATGCGTAACAGTGAGAATGCAAACAATATTGTCATATCCCTGGCGAAATTTTTCTTGAATCACCGTATTACCGCCACCAACCGTACCGTTGACATTAACGGAGATAATACCGAGTGGAAGACAACGGATGAAGCACTCTTTGTAGGCTCAAGATCTCAGGCTCAGGCAACCTTGCGCTGTGCTGTAGATAACGATAATGTTTACTTTTTGGTCGAGGTATTGGATAAACAAATTTCCAAGGACGATTATGTCAGCATTTTTCTTTCTCCATCAGGTGGAAATGGCCAGGTGGGTGCAGATTCACGCCGTATCAGGATATCACACAGTGGTTTGAAAAGTACAGATATCTATGGTGGAGGTTGGCGTGAAACAGCCATGAATGTATCCATTAGCAGTTCTTACGATGGTTCGCTGTCAGACAATAGTGATGAGGATAATGGATATCTGGTCGAGGTCGCCATCCCCAAGTCGCAGCTTAATTTGTCATCTGATATGCTCGTCAACTTTTCGCTATTTGATACACAGGGCGGGGAAGATGCTATTTCGAATACAGCAGATAGAAGTACAGCCACTTGGATCCCCATATCTTTTTGATAATAAGAGACTATGGATGTAAGATCCGCATATTATTGTAAGGAATGAAAATTTTTGTCGGTATATTTTTTTTGTATTTGCTTTCTGCATGTTCGACGCGATCGGATCAAGAGTTTCCTATCTTTTCTGTAGACGCTGATGATGTATTTACAGTTGATGGTTATCAGGAGACCGATAACCGGATAGTTTGGATAGAAGATACGAGCGATGTTCATACACCGCCTGTATTTCAATTGACCGGGCTTTGGGATTTGTCTGCCTATAATCATATCAAGGTTGTATTGATCAGTGGAAATAAGACAGAGAATATCAATGCCACTTTCAGGATGGAAGGTGGGGGAGTCGGGACAAAGGAAGGGAGCCTCGATACGAAAACAAGTGTCCGGTCGGGGGATACTGTCGAATGGCTCATTTCTATAGTTCCGTCGCCCGAACATCCGGAAATCATGGACAGTCTGAAAGGGTTGCGAGGTACTCCTTTTAGTATAGATGGTGTGACGTCCACGATAGATCCGGCGAAGGTGACCAAGATCCTGCTATCGTTTGATAAATGGGTGAAAGGGGCAAAATTAGGAATTAAGGAAGTAATAGCCGTACAAGGGAAAGAGATTCCCGTGCCTTCATGGTTTGCACTATCACAACAAGACTTTTTCCCATTTATCGATCAATATGGACAGTTTATACATAAAGATTGGCCCGGAAAAACAAAAAGTGATGAAGATCTTCGGACGGATCTTCAAAAAGAACTGGACGAGATGCAAAGCAGGCCTGCTCCTGATGATAGAAGTCCATACGGTGGATGGTTAAACGGTAAGAGGCTGGAAGCTACCGGAAACTTTCAGGTACAAAAAGTCAACGGAAAATGGTGGATGGTGGATCCGGAGGGATACTTGTTTTGGTCTAATGGGGTAGTGAGGGTGACCCCTTCATCGGCGGTCACGATTATAGATAACCGCGAAAATTATTTTTCTTCACTTCCTGGTACGAATTCGTCTTATGGAGAGTTCTATACGACATGGGATGAATTTCTGTATACCTACTACCAATCCTGGGGAGTAAAAACGTTCGATTTTTCTGCTGCAAACATACGGAGGAAATACGGTGAAGACTGGCGTAGAGCATATAGCGATATGCTGTTCAAAAGGTTGCGAAACTGGGGTATGAATACCATCTCCGCGGGATCGGCTAAAGAAATATATCATGAAAACCGTGTACCCTATTGTGACAGGATTGAGCTCAGCAGCCCTCGTATAGAAGGTGTTCCTGTGCGGTTGAACGTCATCAGGGATCCTTTTCACCCGGACTTTAATAGCTTATTCGCCGAGCAATTGAAAGAAAGAGGAGATGAGCTGCAAAGCCCGTGGTGTTATGGGTATTTTGTGGACAATAAACTGGTGTGGGGGGCAGATCATGACCTGGGACGGTGGGTGTTGAAGTCTTCGGCGGTACAACCCGCAAAAAAGGAGTTTGTAAGACTATTAACGAGTAAGTATAGTACCATTGAAGCTCTAAATGCGGTCTGGAAGTCGACATATAAAAACTGGGAAGAATTACTGATGTCACAGCGTGAACCTTCAGAGGGTTCGATAAAAGATTGTGTGATGTTTTCGGCTGTCCTGATCGAAGAATATTTCAAAAATATAAGTCTGGTGATGCAACAATTGGCTCCTGGTAAATTGTATTTGGGATGCCGTTATGTGACCGTGAATGAAAGGGTTCTTCAGATCGCTGCGGAATATTGTGATGTATTGACGTTTGATCTGTTTTGGGATTCATTATCCGATTTTAAGTTGCCACAGGGAGTAGACAAGCCTGTTTTGATCGGAGAGTTTCATTTCGGCGCATTGGACAGAGGACTGTTTCATCCCGGACTCAATCAAAAGGAGAATCAAGAGGAGCGGGCCTTGGCGTACGAAAAATATATGCGGTCTGCGCTGCTTAATCCTTTTGTGGTGGGTACCGCCTGGCATCAGTTTTCCGATCAGGCCACAACAGGAAGGTTTGACGGGGAGAATTTTCAGGATGGTTTGACGGATGTGTGTGACAGGGTATATCCCGAGACAATCTTAAAAGTTAAAGAAATAGGAAAAGATCTTTATTTGATTAGAAGTAAGCAACATTAAAAATAAAAAATAATGAGAACGCATATAAGCCTATTCACTATTTTATTTTCAATGGTTTTGGTATTCTCTTTAGCTTCGGGCTGTAAGGCGGACAAAACCATAACTCCCCGGCCTAAGGTTGAAGCAAAAGAGGAAACAGGGGCAATCACATTGAGTAATACTAATATTCATGTCATCGGGGCGAAGTATATCACCCGTACACCGACTAAGCTGTCGTTCAAACGATTTTCGGATGCTGCTCTAGCTTTGCCGAGTGATGTTCGTCGATTCAGTACGACTTATGCTTTGGCGACGACGGGTATTTCTATACAGTTTAAAACCCGAAGCTCATCTATCCACTTGACATTTTCGCGGGAGTCAGGAATGAATGATCGAGGTTCTTTCCAGGTGTTGAGAGATGGCACAGCCTTTAAAACGATTTCATTTGAGGGATCGGTTAGCTCGCCTATACAGATCGAGCTGAACGCCTTACTTACAGACAAAGAATATGTATATGAAATCATTTTGCCATGTTATACAAATGTATCGCTGACCAAACTGGAATTGGATGGTGCAAGTAGTTTAGCAACTTATGTGCCGACACCTAAGGGGGTATATATCAGTTTTGGAGATAGTATCACGCACGGGGCAGGGCAAGAGGGAGCTACTTACTTGACTTACCCGTTTTTGTTAGCTCAAAAACTCGATATGAATCTGTACAATCTGGCAATAAGTGGAGCGAAGATATCAATACCTATGGCTGAAGCGGCTAAAGATCTACCTCAAGCTGATGTTATCACCGTATTAATAGGTTATAACGATTTTTCTTCCGGCAATCGTACTGCGGCGCAAATCGATAATGATTATCGGTTGTTTTTGACAGAAATACGTAATAGCCAGCCTTCAGCGCAAATATATTGTATCACAGCCTTGTATACTACGAATACCTCGAATGCCACAACAGGGATGACAGCGGAGGAACTTCGGAATGTTGTGAAGGATATTGTGACGGAATACCAGGCTACAGATAATAAGCTTCATCTTGTAGAAGGAGATAAGATTATTACTTCTTCGGCTCAATTGGTCGATCGCGTACATCTGAACGTAGCAGGTGCAGGCAAGCTTGCGGATGGACTTTATGATACCATAAAATAAAAGTTATATGAAGAAGTTAAAATGGCAAAATAAACCTGGAAAAGTAATTTTCCAGATACTGGCAATTGCTTTTGTAATAGGTCAGGTAGCTTGTGTCAATCGGACATCTAATGACGTGTCTTCTCATAATCCGCCGGTCAGATGGTCGGAAGAGAAAGCGAACGAGTGGTATCAAAAACAGCCTTGGATCGTAGGGTGTAACTTTGTACCGTCTACCGCTATCAATCAAATAGAAACATGGCAGGAAGATACTTTTGATCCGGAGACCATAGATAGGGAATTGGGGTGGGCGCAGGATATTGGATTCAATACCGTACGGATCTTTTTACATAACTTGGTTTGGGAAGAAAATCCACAGGAATTTAAAGACAGGTTAGATCAGTTTCTTTCCATTGCGGATAGACATCATATCCGGGCTATTGTTACCTTTCTTACAAACGGTACTTTTCATGATTCGTTACCACCTAAGCTCGGTAAACAAAATCCACCTATACCGGGTGTGCATAATTCCGGATGGGTGCAATCGCCAGGTGCCGAAATTGTAAACGACTCCTCCAGATGGGAGCCTATAGAAAAATATATCAAAGATGTGATAGGTGCATTTAAGGATGATCGGCGGATTGTGTTCTGGTCGGTATATAATGAACCTGAAAATCCGAAACGTGGTGCTTATAGTCTGCCCTTGTTAAGAAAAGTTTTTGCATGGGCGAGGAGTGCGAATCCTTCACAGCCTTTGACTGCACCAATATGGAAGATACCGGGTGACGATAGAACAGCACTGGATATTGTAAGCTTTCTTGGGGAAAACTGTGATATCATTACGTTCCATTCGTATCATGATCCGGAAACTACAAGAAAATATATACAACTGTTGAAAGCTTTTCGAAGGCCGATGGTATGTACGGAATATATGGGGCGGACGCGAGGCTCGACATTTGAGAATACCATGCCCATATTCAAGAGCGAACATGTCGGAGCAATCAGTTTCGGACTGGTCGCCGGAAAAGCCAATTTTCATTATCCGTGGGGTAGTAAGGAGGGTGCGCCTGAACCAGAGATTTGGTTTCATGATATATTCAGGCAAGACGGCACACCTTATAGTGAAAATGAAATCAAATTTATTAAAAGTATGACAGGAGTTACCGAATAGCAGGAACTAATTATTAGAGTTTTTATGTAATTTTTTATATTAAATCGTATGAAATTTAAATTTTCTTATCTGGTGGTACAATCAAAAACGTTTGCAAAATCCCTGATGCTGCTAGGCATGTTATCTCAGGCAGCTCCACAGGTAAAAGGGCAAGAAGTTTCTGGTAGTAAGGATCAGGAGACAAATGTCAGGATCTCTTGGGATTATAATACCTATCAAGAAATGTCCAGTGTAAATGTAGCAAATAAAGGCTTTGTCGAACAAGAACTTCATTATCCTAGAATTAAGAGATTATCTGATGGTTCGCTTTTGATGACCTTTAATAATAACCATTATGGTTGGAATATCTATGTCAGACGGAGTGAGGATAATGGAAAGACCTGGAGCGATGCCCAGATGCTACGTGAGATGTTTAAGGCTAAGTCTACCGTCGGCAGCGATCAAAAAGTCTTTGTAAATCCTGAGTTTATCGAATTGCAGGATGGCCGTATTATGTTGGCCTACCAGTGGCGTTATAAAAATGGTTACCATGATATTCCCAATACCAATGAAAACTGTGGTGTGGAAATCATGTATAGCCATGATAAAGGAAAAACTTTCTCGGCTCCCCGTGAAATGTATAGGGGTCGCTGTTGGGAGCCAGCTATGTTGCAGCTTCCTTCTGGTGAAATACAGATGTACATCACCTCCAGTCAGGAAGTGGTAAACAAGGTGTCCAATCCGCGCACTGTGATAATCCGTTCGTTTGATGGGGGAGACACCTGGCAAGGAAAAAAAATAGCTACCTATAGGGATGCAGAACCCGTTTCGCGGACATTCGATGAGCGTTCATCTTATGACGGTATGCCTACCGCCGTCTGGCTAGATGATGACAATGGCATTGCCATGCCTATTGAAGTTTGGAGTGGTCGATTGGTGGTGGACCAAACACCTATGATTGTAAAAACGGATGTAAATGTCAATTGGCGTGGAGACCAAGAAAAAATCGCCAGGGAAGGAGGTCCGGAATATCCCTATAAAAAACAGCTTAATAAGGATTTTATCGGATATGGACCATATTCCACGAAGTTAAAGACAGGAGAGGTAGTTGTATTGAGCAACGGTATGTATAAAGGAGAACAAGGTATCTGGACGTTTATCGGTGATAAAAAAGCAGACAATTTCCGTTTTGCAACATCTCCCTTCGTAGGGCACTGGGGATCTATAGATGATATCGGAGGTAACAAGGTCATTGCTTCAGGTACTGCCAATTATATGGACTCTACCGATACCGAACGCGGTAAAGTCGTGGTAATGACAGGAAGGCTGAACTATTCCAAATCTATTTCTAAAGGAGATCTTACGATGGCTCCAGTAGCCCGATTTGACAGGGATAACAACGACTATTGGTTTCTCGGAAAGAAGACACAAGCTTCGACCTTTACCAATTTTGGCTATACCGATAAAAGCTTTATCATAGGCACTTATTATTTTGATCAAAATATTGCGGCCTTTACTCCTGAAAATTCAGATGCATCGATTTTACTTTTCAGCAGAAAAGACAAATCCGGTGTATTTAATAATTACAAAATTGCCGTGAATGCACATGGAAAATACACGATTTATCGGGAGGAAAATTACTCCTGGAGATTGATCCATAGCGGTGTCACTGAAGATGTGGAGATCGTCGGAACGATCAATAATGAAAAAGATAAGGATCTGGGATATTCTACGAAGCTGAAAATAGACTGGGCTTTACTTGGTGGCTCTCCTGCAGAAAATGAAGAATTTAGGGCACACCTTCAGCTTCATTATAAAGATAAAACTGCTGAAAAGCCTTTGGCGCAGCAGGAAGATTTAGCGGGTGAAAACAGCGATTATCCCGAGGAGTGGCTGCGGTTGCGGTTTAAATGATGTTTTTATCCGTGTGTAAGTATTCAATCTTTCCGACATTAATATTGTTCTTCCTGTTAACGGTGCAAAACGGAGAGGCACAAACGAGACCTAATATTGTTTTAATTTTAGCTGACGACTTAGGCTATATGGATTGTGGCTATACGGGTAGCAAGATATTTGAGACACCGGTCATCGATGGTCTAGCAAAAAAAGGAATGGTTTTCACACATGCCTGTTCGGGTGGTTCCAACTGTGCCCCTTCACGTGCAGCTCTGATCAGTGGTCAGTACAGTCCACGGCACGGTGTCTTTGCGGTGGGTAGTATGACGCGGGGGCCAGCAGAGTATCGACGTTTGACAGCGGTTGAAAATAACACCAGTCTTCCGGGGCAGGTCGTCTCTCTTGCTGAGGCTCTCAAGGAACAGGGCTATGCGACCGGGCTCTTTGGAAAATGGCATTTGGGTTATGACGACGAATCTCATCCCACGGCTCAGGGCTTTGATGTCTGGGAGGATCCCCGCCATCCCAACCCCAATACTAAACGCGATGATCCGAAGGATCCTAAAGCAATCTTCACCATCACGAATTCTGCCATTAATTTTATGAAATCAAATCGGGATAAGCCGTTCTTTACATTCCTATCGCACCATGCCGTACATGTCGCTCTTGAAGCCCGCCCTGAAACGATCAACAAGTTTAGGTCAAAAAAACTGGACAGAGTACAGACAGACTACGGTGCAATGATCTACGATCTGGACGAAAGTGTCGGACTTGTGACTGCATTTTTAGAGGATGCTGGTCTTGCCGACAACACGTTAGTTATTTTTACCAGTGATAATGGTGGGGCTGGTTTCACTTCGCAGGAACCATTGAGGGGCAATAAAGGGGCTTTTTACGAGGGAGGTGTCCGTGTGCCGTTTATTGCCTATTGGCCGAATAATATAAAACCATCTGTACAGTACACACCTACTATCAATCTCGATCTGTATCCTACTTTCTTAGCATTGGCAGGAGGACAGGTACGTTCGGATCTGGATGGGGAGAGCCTTTTACCCATTTTACAGGGCAAGGCGAGAGCCACAAAAAGGGACAAGATTTTCTGGCATTTTCCAGGCTATTTGCACACTCCCGTTACCCGTGGACGAGACTCTATCTTTCGTACTCGACCGGTCAGTGTCATCAGCAAAGGTGATTGGAAGCTGCTCCTGTATCATGAAGAGTGGATATTGGATGGAGGGCGGAGCAAAATCGACGAAAATAATGCGGTTGAGCTCTATAACCTGAAGGATGATGCAGGAGAGCGGATTAATTTGGCAACAATCAACAGAAAGAAACGGGATGAATTGCTCAATGATCTGTTAGAGTGGTTGAAAGAGACCAACGCACCAATGCCGACGATTAACCAGGAATATAAAGAAGTAAAGGAAGTGAAAGATTGAATGGCTTCCATAAGGTTTACCCCATAAGCCATGTCTTTATAGGCAAACCTTATGGAAGGCAGACTTTTCCTCATGAGGTTTGGACGAAAAGACAAGAGCCTTTTGTCAGACCTCATGGCAAAAGCCTATTTCCTCATGGGATTTACGGTAAACGACAAGAGGAATTTGTTAAATCTTTAGTGAAATAGAAATTTCCTCATGAGGTTTTGTCTTTTTCCCTAGAGAAACGCCCTTATTCCCATAAGGAATGCCCTTTTTTCCATGTCATAAAAACAGCAGGGGGTCAAATCGCGCCAAAATTATTGTATAATCGAGAAAAATATGGCGCGATTTGACCCCCTATCATTTACGAACAGTTACCTCATGTACACGGCCTGAAATACACGAAGGCATCCCTGGTATATCGCAACGCTATCATCTACAGTGGGTTAATTATACAAAAAGCTTGCAACAAATATCAGCCGTAACAAAAAAATAATCTGAAATATCAAAAATTTGAGGCATAAAATGTATATCTTTGCACCTCAATTTTTATATAACACATTATTGCTCAATGCAGAATATCAGAAACATAGCGATTATCGCTCACGTAGACCACGGTAAAACAACCCTAGTCGATAAAATCCTACACTTTACCAATCAATTTAGAGACAACGAGGCTATGGGCGAGTTGATCCTGGATAATAATGATTTGGAGCGTGAACGAGGTATTACAATCGTATCTAAAAATGTTGCTGTAAAATATAAAGACACTAAGATTAATATCATTGACACGCCAGGGCACGCTGATTTTGGTGGAGAGGTAGAACGGGTATTGAAAATGGCTGACGGTGTAGTGCTGTTGGTAGATGCTTTTGAGGGGCCTATGCCGCAAACCCGTTTTGTGACAGGTAAAGCATTGGCGTTGGGTATTAAGCCCATCGTTGTCGTCAATAAGGTAGATAAAGAGAACTGTCGTCCTGAAGAGGTCTATGAAAATGTATTCGACCTGTTTTTCAGCTTGGGAGCGAGCGAAGAACAGCTGGACTTTCCTGTGCTTTATGGTTCGTCGAAACAAGGTTGGATGTCAACGGACTGGAAGCAACCTACTGACAATTTCTCTTCCTTATTAGACGCGATATTGGAACATATTCCTGCTCCGAAAGTATCAGAGGGAACGTTACAGTTGCAGGTCACTTCATTGGACTATTCAACGTTTGTAGGGCGTGTCGCAATCGGTCGCGTTACAAGGGGCGTGATCAAAGAGAATCAGCCTGTGTCGTTGATGAAACGTGACGGCAAGATTGTCAAATCACGTGTGAAAGAACTTCAGGTGTTCGAAGGATTGGGGAAAGTAAAAGTTTCCGAAGTCCATGCCGGTGATATCTGTGCGGTAGTAGGTATTGAAGGATTTGAGATAGGTGATACTATTGCAGATTTTGAAAATCCGGAGCAGCTGGAAGTTATGCATATCGATGAGCCGACAATGAACATGTTGTTCACGATCAATAACTCACCTTTCTTCGGTAAGGAAGGTAAATTCGTTACTTCTCGACATATCTATGACCGCCTGCAAAAGGAATTGGAAAAAAACCTTGCCTTACGTGTGGCGCCTACGGATTCACCGGATGCGTGGCTGGTGTATGGACGTGGGATACTTCATTTGTCCGTACTGATCGAGACTATGCGTCGTGAAGGTTATGAGTTGCAGGTAGGGCAGCCACAGGTTATCCTTAAAGAAATTGACGGACAAAAGTGTGAACCTATTGAGGAACTTGTTGTCGATGTGCCGGCTGACGTTTCGGGTAAAGTAATTGAACTGGTGACACAACGTAAGGGAGAGCTATTGGTTATGGAAACTAAGGGTGATATGCAACACCTGGAGTTCTCTATTCCTTCGAGAGGTATTATAGGTTTACGTAACAATGTATTGACCGCTACTGCAGGAGAGGCTGTTATGGCACATCGTCTGAAAGGCTACGAACCCTGGAAAGGCACGATACCCGGACGTTTGGCAGGTGTACTCATATCTTTGGATACGGGAACAACAACAGCTTATTCTATCGATAAATTGCAGGATCGTGGACGTTTCTTCGTCGACCCGGGAGTAGATATCTATGAAGGGCAGGTCCTGGGTGAACACATACGTGATAATGATTTGACGATCAATGTGACCAAAGGAAAACAATTGACAAATATGCGTGCGTCGGGATCGGATGATAATGTTCGCATTGCACCAGCTATCAAATTCTCGCTGGAGGAATGTATGGAGTATATTCAGGCTGATGAATATATAGAGGTTACTCCCCAGAGTATTCGCCTGCGTAAGATCTACTTAACGGAAAATGAGCGTAAGATAAACGCCAAGAAGTTTCAATAACAGAAGATGAGTAAGATATAAAAAAAGCAGCTTTCGGAAAAACGGAAGCTGTTTTTATTTGTGCAGGATTTCCATGCATTGGCTAAAATATCTGTACCTTTGCCGGAAAAAGTATACGATTAAAATAAAATTATAATGCATAAAAAAAGCTTCATTCCCTTCATAGTTGTTGCCTCGATATGTGTAGGATGTACGGATGGCGAGAAGACGAATTTCAGTGATAACCCGTTGTTGAATGCTTATGAAACCCCTTTTGAAGTTCCTCCTTTTGATAAAATAAAAGATGAGCATTTTAGGCCTGCTTTTGTGGAAGCTTTAAAGCGGCACAATATAGAGATCGATAGCATTGTTGATAATGCCGAGGGACCTTCCTTTCAAAATACAATTGTTGCTTTGGAACATGCGGGAGGTTTATTAACAAATGTATCTACAATTTTTAATAACCTCAATGGTGCGCATACCAATGATAGTATTCAGGCCATCGCAAAAGATATGGCACCGATACTTTCTGCCCATCGGGATGGGATCCGGTTGAATGCGAAACTTTTTGATCGGATAAAAGCTGTCTATGCACAGAAAGGGATGTTGAATTTGGATGTGGAAGATACTAAGCTTTTAGAAGAAACCTTTAAAGATTTTGTGCGATCGGGAGCCAATCTTCCGGATACGGATAAAGAGAAGTTGAAGAAAATAAATGCGGAGATAGCTGTCCTTACTACTCAATTCGGACAAAATGTACTTGCAGAAACCAATGCATTTGAATTGGTTGTGGATAAGGAAGATGACTTGAAAGGGTTGCCTGATGCTTTAAAAATGGCTGCTGCTGAAACTGCGATAGCAAAGGGAAAGGAGGGTAAATGGGTGTTTACATTACAAAACTCCTCTATTATGCCTTTTCTTCAATATGCGGATAATCGGACGCTACGGAAGCAAATATGGGAGGCCTACCAGCAACGAGGGAATAATGACAATGCAAACGATAATAAAGAGATCCTGTTGAAGGTGGCCAACCTTCGGCTGGAAAAGGCTAAGTTGTTAGGCTATGATTCGCATGCGGCTTATGTATTGGCTGAAGCTATGGCAGCAAATCCTGCAAATGTTTATACTTTACTTAATAAGCTATGGGCTTCTGCATCAGTGCGGGTAAAAGAAGAAGCGGCCGACATTCAGAAGGAAATTGAAGTAGCTAGAGATACTTTTCAGCTGGCGCCTTATGACTGGAGATATTATGCTGAAAAAATCCGTAGCAAGCGTTTCGCACTAAATGAGGAGGAAATTAAGCCTTATTTTGGTTTGTCAGCTGTACGCGAGGGTGCTTTTAGTACAGCAAATAAGCTATGGGGGCTTACCTTTGTCGCCTTAAATAATGTTCCGGTATATCATCCTGAGGTTGAGGTTTATGAAGTAAAAGATAAAGACGGGTCGCACTTAGGACTGTTGTATGCTGATTTTTTTCCGCGGGAATCAAAGCGTTCGGGTGCCTGGATGACATCCTACCGCGGTCAGTATAAAAAGGGGGACAAGCGGATTGCTCCGGTGATCTCGATTGTCTGTAACTTTACAAAACCTGTAGGGGATAAGCCTGCTTTATTGACATTTGACGAGGCAAATACATTATTTCACGAATTTGGGCATGCGCTACATGGACTACTGTCCAATGTGAAATATCGGTCGCTGGCAGGAACGTCTGTTCCACGCGATTTTGTGGAGTTGCCATCACAGGTTATGGAAAATTGGGCTTCGGATGCGGAAGTGTTGAAGTCTTATGCTAAACATTACCAGACAGGAGCTGCAATTCCTGATTCGTTGATTGCGAAGATAGAAAGTGCAGGCACCTTCGATCAAGGTTTTGCGACGACAGAATATGTTGCAGCTTCGCTATTAGATTTGGATTATCATGCCACTACGGTCCCAATTTCGGGAGATGTGAATACCTTTGAAAAGGAGTCTATGGATAAAATTGGGCTAGTCGATGCTATTATTCCTCGTTATAGAAGTACTTATTTCCAACATATTTTCTCGGGTGGTTATTCCGCGGGTTACTATGCCTACATCTGGGCGGAAGTGTTGGACGCAGATGCTTTTGCTGCATTTAAGGAAACAGGATTATATGATCCGGCATTGGCAGCGTCATTCCGCAAAAATATCTTAGAAAAGGGTGGAACTGAAAACCCTGCGGATATGTACAGAGCGTTTAGAGGTCAGGATCCCGATCCGGTTTACTTAATGAAGAAACGGGGGTTGAAGTAAATGACAACAATAAATAACGAAGTGGGGCCATTCAACAGGCCCCATTTCGTTATTTTACGGTAAATACTGTTGCAACCGCACGTTCACCTTCATGGTCAAAGGTGTTGTTATCTGTCGGGAAGTTGACAACACCTTCTCCTTTTACCCAGGCCGTAGAAGAGCCACCACCATCCAGGTTCAAGGCTTGTGTACATCCCAGTCCAGCCATCAGCTTCGAAAGCTGTGGTATGGTCAGGCCCTGCGACTGTGAAGAACGCCCATCAACCACCACCACCAGCATCTTATTCGTTGCGGTGATACCCACAGCTGTACGCGGATGCCGGGTCTCGTTGAAATCGACGACCAGTTGGGACAATTCCTGTCCATCCAAAATAAGCAAAGGTCCGCCGGCCAGTGCTACAGGTTGTGTCAGCGTTGACCAACCGCCCGACGGTTTAGCGACCACACTGGGCAGTCCGGCATTGTTCAATACTACCGCGCCATTCTCTCTGTATGTATTGAACCCATTGACCGTCTGGTTGACAATAGCTCCGTCATATTTAAAGAATACGGTAGAACCTCCTGTCGATGTATTGAAATAGCTGCCATTAAAGGCGACAAGTGCATTATTGGTGGTAGCAGCGGCACTGGTTTTCAAAAACCCTGTTTTTACATAGGGAATTTCAATCTTAAAGCCCTTGCTTAAATCTATTTCAAATATATTGACATACTGCCGGGAATCAAAAATCTGCGGAAATTGGAAATACTTCCATACAATTCCCGGCGCGACCTCTTTTGTATGCCATTGGGTGCCTGCGAGTAATTCCTCCAGATCGGCTTTTTGTTCCTGCGAATAATCATATGGAAGCTGCGTTCCTTCATTCTTTTTACTACATGCGGTAAAAAGGAACAGCAGCATCAAACTATATAAAATATTTTTCTTCATCATCTTCTTATTTATATGTAATATTTCTTTATTGATTTACATCATCTATCCACTTCAGTCTAAAAGGTTTTGGACTTCCCTGCAGTATCAGATTTTTATCCACGCTCACGGATTCCATATTCCTGAAGAGCTTTAATTGTCCCGTCTCCTCGTCCACTGTAGCCGCGGCGACGTTGCTCTTGCCCCAGGCAAAAGGCCAGTTTTTAAAATATTGACCGGCGGCTAGCTCCTCTGCAAAGACGTACCCTCCGCGTTCTGGTTTTGCGATGAGGATTTTTTCATTGGCGAATAATAGCAGGGTATTATTCCAAAATACCCCTGTTGAAAAAGCACCTTTTATCCAGGAAGCAGGCATATTCTTTATCCAGCCTTCCCAGGCACGATCTTCTATTATGCGCTTTGTGGCCTTTTCCACTTTCAGTAACCGATTGCCACTCCTTATCCACCAGAATTTGCCTCCGTCGATGAATGCCCGCGAGCGGTCTACAGGCAACTGTTTAAGAAAGGGAAGAGCCTGCTCGCCTTGCTGTAGCGCAAATGAGCTGTTGTCAATGTCTGTCCCGTAAACGAGATTCCCGCTCAGATAATACGAGGTGTCCTTCGACGACCATATCGCTTCTGGTGTAAGCCAACTTCCCCGCAGGACGAACTTATCGTTATCGGGTTGTCCGTTGAAAATAGAGACATAGTCCAACTTGTCCGTAGCCTTGGGTTCCAGACTGCCCTCTATATAGAATCGAGCGACCACACCATCATACTTCTGGAATCTGGCGGCGACCGAAATAGCGTGCCAGTGATTGGAGACGACAAAGA
Source organism: Sphingobacterium sp. (assembly GCA_040392845.1). Classification (GTDB taxonomy): domain Bacteria; phylum Bacteroidota; class Bacteroidia; order Sphingobacteriales; family Sphingobacteriaceae; genus Sphingobacterium. Next base: position 42,623 of record JBEBVG010000004.1, read on the forward strand.
CGGTGTCTCCGGGCTGTATGATGCGTTGGTCATTTTCATCTCGCAGAATTCTGCTGAAGACATAATTCTGCACGGTCGTCTTTGCGTTTTCCTCTTTATAGATCTTTTTTGTGTCTACGCCCCTGGCCGTTAAACCTTCCTGCATGGCTGTGGCTTCACATATCCCTGAGCCGTGAGCTCCACAGCCTCCACTGACAATGATTTTGTCCAGTGGCTGGATACGGTACAGCCGGCTGGCGATTTCGATCCGCTCTTCCAGCGCAACGGGGTCGGCAGACCCCAAGACTACCATGATGGTCTTGGGGTTACCGGCGATCCCGACGTTTATGCCTAATATCCAACAAAGGGATATCCACAGTAGTTGCTTCATCTTACTTTACTTTAGCCCCCATAACAGGTAATGTTCTTATTTCCCCGTTGATATCTGCTTCGATTATATCATCCAGTGCCGGGCTATATGTCTGTGCCAGACCTTTTAGCAGTGTGCCTGTCAGCCCGTAGGATAATGCGGGGTTATCGTCGCCTATAGGCAGGTAGACGCTATTCAGCATGGATGTAGGCGTGAACGATAAACCTGCTACAATCGAACCGGTATCTCCATATACAGAAGAAGCAATCGCCGAATTCTTGAGGCTAGGTATTACGCTTGCATTATCGGTGTAGGCATCCACGTCGGTCGAAGTACTGGCTTGCTTATTCCCGGATATAATGGAGTTGACTACGGTCAGGTTATTCACCTTAGAACGTCTGTAAACACCGCCACCCGGACCAACTACCTCGTTGCCTGTGATCGTGCAGCTGATAATATCAGCCTTACTTCCGTCGTATAGCATCACGCCGCCACCGCCATTGGCTGAAGTACTCTTGTTTCCTGCTATGATACAGTTGACCAATATGGCTGTAGAGGCATCCCGCATATACACTCCGGCACCATACGAGGTGTTGCTATTGTTTATCACTTCCGAATCATACAGGGTAATCGTCGCATTGGGATAACCATGTATACCGCCTGCTGTACCCTTCGCATAGTTGTTGTTAAACTGGGAACGATATGCTGTCATATTTGCTTCATATATCCATACACCGCCACCATTATTATTATTGTTGGAATTGTTGTTGACCTTACAGTCTTCCAGGATGACACTAGCTCCTCCAAACACATACATACCAGCGGCAAATCCTGCCGTACCCTTATCAGCTGTCGCTTTATTGTCAATGATCTCGACTTCCTTCATGTGCACGATAGCGTTGGCTATGGCGATACCACCACCCTGGCCACGGCTATATTTGACACTATTGATCGTTGTATTCGTACCTCTATCCGTAGCATTTCCGCCGCGGATGGTCAGTCCTTCCAGGTAAACCTTAGATTCAGTGTCCAATGTGGCCGTAACGGTGACTGTGTGGAAGGCCTGCTTGCCGGAAGTCATTGTGCCGTCCAGTATCGTTTTATACAGTGCTGCATTCGGTGTCGCCCCCGGCAACGCATCTGCCGGATAGCCCCCAATCAGGGAGATATTTTTCGAAATCTCGAAAGTCTTGTCCGACTCTTCACTGGCATCACCGTTGCGGATGGTTTTGGACGGCGTGTAAACACCTTCCGCGAGATAGATCGTACTATTTGTCGTAGCCTGTTCTAACGCGGTAGCTAGGTTGGCCGGCGTGTTCCAGGTCTTACCATCTCCCGTGCCGTCTACGGTGACGTAAAATACAGGCACCTTACCCGATTCCTGTATGACCAGTACCTGTTTGGTCATCGTATCATTCATACTCACCAAAATCGTTCCGCTACGCTCATCATCGGCGTTGCTTACCGTCGTAAAGCTCACACGGTTTTTACCTTTTGTGTAGGCGACAGCATCCAATTGTATCCAGTCTACATCGGTCTCCACCTCTATGCCTGTATTGGACAGGACTTCAAAGTTGTATGCATTCGTCTTGCTACTTACCTCGATATAGTCTGTGCCCATCAGCAGTTTTTCTTCCAAGACCGGATTATCTTTTTTACAGCTGCTCAGACTTACCAGCGAGAGCATGACAAAAAACAAATAAGTTATATTTTTCATTTCTGTATGTATTAATTTTTTCTTAAGGTATTCACATATTGATTTCGCAATGTCTGATAGCAATCTGACAATTCCCGTTCGTCTGTATATTTACATTCGTACATGAATACGCCTTTATAGCCGATCTGATCCAGTGCGCTGAAGATGGCCGGCCAATTATTTTCACCTAGATTGTTACAGGGCAGATAATGCAGTTCTGCTTTGCCGTTGCCATCCGACACGTGCAGCGTTTTGACCCGGCTACCAAACGCCAGGAGTAATTTTTCCGGTTGTGCAATATGGCACATATCCACAGCCAGTCCCACTTCTTTCGGAAAATGTGGGAAGACTTCCTGGCATTCCTCTACCGTGCGCAACAATGGGCGCTCCCGTTGTCCTACGGTGAGTTGTGGACCCAACATATTCTCGACGACCATTTGCGCACCATATTTACGTAGTCCCTCATACAATTCACCGACGGATTTGATCAGCTGTTTTTTTCGGCCTTCACGCTCATTCAATCCCAGGTAATAGGAGGGGTGAAACAAGATGATCTCAGGATTTGCCTGTTGAAAGATATCTGCTACCTGCAACTGTGCCTGCACAACGAGTTGCCGGGCATCCTCCTCGAGCAGCGAGAGATCCAGCTGTTGCGAAAAAGGCATATGGATGGACCATACCTTCATGCCCGTTGCGTCCAGGATCATCTTGATGCTGTCCACTTTCTGCTTCCAGCTCTGTGCGGTACCCTTTAGGGTCAGGTCCTTGTTCAGTAGGGCTCCTGTTCCGGCGAACTCGATGTAGTCGATGCCTAATGATTTGGCATACTGCATGCGCTCCAGCGTGATTTTTCTAAAGTCCAGGGAATAACCGATCCGATGTGGCTTTGCGGATGCCTGACTGTACGAAAAGGATGGGAGCAGGAATAGCCACGCCAGTAGCAGAGCCAGTCCGTTTTTTATTCTTCTTTCCATTTTGGATTTTGTTCTAATGCCTTGTTCAACAACAGATCCTCCGAGGGAATTGGAGCCAGATAATCCCTGTCTTCTCTGAATTGTCCCCCTTGCGGAAAAGGATCCAGGTTGCCGGCAGGTGCATTTTGCGCGCCGGAGATAGGGTCACGTAGCGTACGTTGATTGATATTGATCATGGAGGTGACCGTCGATGGTGCTCCTGACGTGCTACCGGTATGGACATACACATCGGCCGCTCCATCGCCTGTAAAGTCATACGCACCTGTACCCGGAAAATAAATTCCGACCATAGGCTGTGTAACTTTCTGTCCCTCTTTCCAGCGCATCAAGTCATCCCAGCGGAACCCTTCGTTAAATAGTTCGGCACGGCGTTCTCTCCGTATCTCCAAGATTACTCCCTTAAAAGCTCCTTGTGTTACTTTCGGATACATGGCTTCCAGGTAAGGATCCGGATTTGCGTTGGCCTGCTCAAGACTAAGGTTCGGCATATTTACACGGGCCCGTAGCTTGTTGATTGTCAGATTAAGGTCGTCCTGTGTGATCTCGCCCAGTTCTGCCCTTGCTTCAGCATAGATAAGCAAAGCTTCGGCATAGCGGAATAGAATAATATCAAAATAGCCTGCTGAAGTAGCCCATTGCGCACGATCGGGCAATGCTTTGACCAGTCGGTATCCGGTCGTCGTGATGGTCAGATTGACAGGTTCATTTTTTGTCTCACCATTGACGCGGAAATCAGGTCCGGCTGTTGTCTGCGTAAGGCGCGGATCTCTATTTTGCATCTCCGCATAATAATCCATGGTCTTGTAATTGGCTTTGTCCGTAAACCGGGAGCCGTCTGTCATCAGGTAACTATTGATCAAGTCTTTCGTAATCCCGTATGAACCTGCAGTAGCGGAGGTAAAACTATACCCTAGGGAATGTATCTTAACACCCAATTCGTAGTCTACAGCTAGAATGGTCTCGACATTATCCTGGCTGTTACGACCAAACAGATTGCGGTAAGCGGCGCTCGGTCCACCCTCTGTATAAATGGTGTAGGCTTTTGTATCGATCAATGCATTCGAAGCATCGGCTGCGATTTTAAGATACTTGTTCGCGTCCTCAAGCCCATGGTATTTACGGAAAGTGCCTTCGAATAGAGCGGCTCTTGCCTTGAGTAACATCGCTGTATACTTTGTGATCAGATTCAGCTGTTTTCCGTCCGGAATGTTCGCAATAGCATAATCCAGATCTGCCATAATGGAGTCCATAACCAAGGTACGTGAATCACGGCCCTTGTAAAGCTCCGGATCCTTAGCATCGAGCACTTTATTGTACCAAGGGACATCACCAAAGGTCTTTACCTTATCGTAATAAAAATAAGCTCTGAAAAAGCGCGCGATACCGCTGTATTTGGCTTTTGCAGCTTCATCATTCACCTTGTGATAGTTGGCCAGAAAGTAGTTTATCTTACGAAGATTGGTCCATGTCCATCCACCACCGGTCACCGGGACGACACGGCCTCCGCGTACACGGGTATCGGGATTAAGGGGCACCATGTTATCGGATTTAGCATCTTCCTGGTAAATCTCTGCACCGGGGAGCATGGAATAAAAATCGTTGGTGGCCACTTCTAAGTCTTTCGCCGTGTTGAAGAAGTACGGTGCTTCCACCTGGTCTTCCGAGGCTCTATCCAGAAAATCCTTATTACAGGAGGTGAAGAACAGTGTTGCTACCACGCATAGCCCTATTGTGTTTATATTTAATTTCATGAGTTTCATATTTTATAAGCCCAACATTACACCAAAAGAATAAGTCTTACCCATAGGATATACCCGTTGATCTCCCCGATCATCCGCTGTGGCCGGCGATGAATAGTTGATTGCCGACCCTGCTTGCTCCGGATCAATGTATTTGGTCAATTTGCCAAAACTCCAGGTAAACATGTTCTCTCCACTGAAGAATATACGCAGTCTGTCCACTTTGGCTCTTCTTGTCCACTCTTGTGGCAGGGTATACCCTATGGTAAGATTCTTCATACGCAAATAGCCAACATTGGTCAGGTAATAGTCATTGATTTCGTACAACGAACGTCTACTTTGCAATGATGAATATCCCCTATAGATCTGTGGATACGTATTCCCGGGTTTGTCCGGTGTCCAGGCATTATCAATCAGGTCCTTACGGATAAATGACAAGTACGGCCTTTGATATGAACCCCAGTATAGCTCTCCCGTAGGATACCAGTCCTGTCTGGCTACTCCTGCTACGGCAGTGGATAAATCGAAATTCCGCCATTTCGCATTCAGGTTCAGACCAAATGGGAAACGCGGCATAGCATTACCGATACGTTCAAGATCGCCGTGATCATTTAAGGTATTATTGCCTTTGTTGATTTTTTTGTCGTTATTTAGATCCAGGTACTTGATGTCTCCTGCGCGCAGGTGATTCCATTCACTGTTCTGCATAATGTTCAGCACGTCATCATAGACCTGTGCAAGATTGACCGAGGCAGTCGTTCCGTTCTGATTTTCGAATTGATTTTGATATGCCGCGGCTTCAGCATCAGACTGAAACTGGCCGTCAATCCGGTATCCCCAGATTTCACCTAAGCGTTGCCCTTCGTAATAGGAACTTAGTAGTCCTTCGGTATTGTTGTATCTCGTGATGATTCCTTTAAAATTGGATACATTAGCGGTCACGTTAAAGTTCAGCGGAGATCCGGCTACGTCAAATTTGTTTCGGTAAGAAACTCCGAGCTCAAATCCGGTGTTGCGTAAAGCAGCATAGTTTTCTTTCGGTTCGGAAGCACCAAATACAGATGGCAATGGCTCACCTGGCAGATACATACCTTCGACGTCCTTCCTGTACCAGTCTATGTTCAGGAATAGCTTGTTCTGGATTAATCCGATATCTGTACCCAGATTTAGACTTTTTGTTGTCTCCCAGGTTACGATGCCCGGAAGAGGAGAAGGTGATTTTGCTACCGTTAGCTTATTGCCCATATTGAGCCAACTGTTGCTCGTTGATACCTCCATCAGCTCTTTAAAGGTGTTGACATCTACTGTCTGGTTGCCCAGCTTTCCGTATGACACCCGTAGCTTCAGTGAAGGAACATAGGCCTTGAGATCTTGCCAGAAATTCTCCCGGTCCAATTGCCAGCCTAGAGATGCCGATGGAAAAAAGCCCCAGCGGCTATCTGCAGGAAAGCGGGAGGAGCCATCGTAACGTGCGTTGACTTCGAATAAATATTTATTGTCATAATCGTAATTTAAACGGCCGAAAAACCCACGTACAGCCCAGTTAGTTGCCGAACCGGCCATACTATTCATCGACGTGGCCAGTGCCAGATTAGAGAGTTCGTCGACCAATAAGCTGTCTCCGGCAACCATTACCCGATCCCGATCAAATTCTTCCTGATTAAAACCTAACAACACCTTAACGTTGTGATCCTCACCTACTGATTTGTCATAGGTAGCGAACAGGTTCATGGCATTGTATTTGTCTTTCCAGCGATATTCGGATAATCGGTTCAGTCCCACCGTCTGATTGGTTAATTTGTTACCGTTCAAATAGTTGAATTGATTTAGCCGTACGCTGCGGCTCGTGTTTTCGATTCGGTTACTGTAGTCAAAATTGATCTGCAATCCATCGATGGGTCTGGCGACTGCGCGGAATGTATTTGTAAACTCTTCAACGCCGTCTTTTTGCCAAGAGTTACCGGATACCAGACCGGCGTTACCACCTTGGCCGCCATTTCCTGTACCGATATCTGTCGGTATGCCATCGACAAAATTTGGATAGAACGGCATCAGGTTATACCAGGTCGTCGTACTCCAAAGACCACCCAGGCCGTTGGAATAACCTCCGTAGAATTTATCATTTTCGTTGATAAACTGTACGTTGTTCGAGATCTCCAACCATTTATAAGGGGTGAAGACCAGGTTGGCCTTTAGATTTTGGCGATCTATACCGGCATCTTTGTTAATGTTGTTGATACTTTGGCGCTCAAATACCCGACCAGAGAGGTAACCCTTCAACTTGTCTGTACCACCGGAAATGGAAATGTTATGAAAATTGGATGCCTGATATTTACGGAACAGGTAATCCCACCAGTCGGTTTTATAGAAAAACTTATTTGTACCGTCTGTCTGCAATTCATGAAAAGGAGCTATTTCTCCTCTAGATACCATCTGTATAGCTTCCCAGTCCATATCGTTATATTGGCTGTAACTGCTCCCATTATACCCATATATAGCTGCATCTACCGTCTTCGCATATACATAAGGATCTGAAATGTAATCGGTACGTGCCGTAGGAGTAGTCCATCCAAAATTGTTGGTATAATTGACGGCGGTGGTACCCGCTTTGCCGGTTTTGGTCGTAATCAATATCACACCGAAAGCCCCTCTGGCTCCGTATATCGCCGCTGTACCAGCATCCTTGAGTACGGTGACCGACTCGACATCATTCGGGTTGACCCGGGTAATATTCCCTTCAATACCGTCAATCAATACCAGAGGAGTACCGCCGTTGATGGAGTTGAAACCCCGGACATTGATGTCCGGCGTAGCGGAAGGATCGCCGTGATTGACCTGGATATTCAGTCCCGGCATCAATCCCTGCAATGTAGCCGAGATATTTGCATCAGGTCTTAGGGCGATATCCTCGGCATTGATCTGTGCTACCGCGCCGGTGAGGTTCGCTCTTTTCTGTACACCATAACCCACGATGACCACCTCTTCAAGGTCGCTCGTGGTAGGTACTAAAACAATATGCAATGGCGTACCCACGGTATAATTCACCTGTTGGTCTTCATAGCCTAGGGCAGTGATCAACAGCTGTCCCTGATTTTGTAAGACCGGGAGAATGAAAGAGCCGTCGGTTTGTGATGCGGTGGCTATGTTGCTCTGCACCAACTGTATGGAAACGCCCACTAATGCTTCACCCATGGTATTCACGACCTGTCCGCGGACCTGTAGCTGTTGCTCTTCTAGGGGAGCTTGTGTCTCGAGTTCTACGGCCTTCTTGATGAGTACCGTTTTATTCTGTACGACATAAAAGAGCCCACGTGGGGTGAGGCAGGCGTCGAGCACCTGTTTCAAGTTGGCATTCTTGACGTGTAAATCGATTTTATCTACCGACTTCAGCTGGCTGCTGTTGTACAGAAAATCTAAGTTGGTCTGCTGCTGAATCTTTGCCAGTACATCGGACAATTCAGCTTGCTGTACCGATAAGCTTACCTTCTGCGCATACGTGCTTCCATTAGCCTGCAAGACGAGGCCGAAGAGCAGGAATGAATACAACTTCATCATAAGTAAACATGTAAACAATCGACGGTGATTCCGCACGATTGCAGTAATATTTTTATACATTTGATTGGTATTTGGTAAAATATTATTAATTCATAACTGATTCTATTTCCGGATACTACCGAAGAGGGGGTGTTGGCGCATCTCCTCTTCTCCCATAATGATATTCCATCTACTTCATGACAATTACCCTCCCTTCCTGAATATCAAAACGTAAATCGGAGACCTCTTCTATACTTTGGAGAACGTCCCTAAGTTTTTTTGAACGTTTGAGGCTTCCTGTAAATCGATCGTTGGATCCTCCCTTGAATTCGACACCTTCTATAGGATACCATTTTGTCAGATCGGCCATAATGCGCTGTATAGGCTCATCCTTAAACCGGAAATAGCCGTCCAACCAGGCCAACACACTGTTCATATCTACATTTTCCTTTAGCTGTATCGTATTTGTGCTATTGACGATAGCCTGTTGTCCAGGCTTGATCCGCAATTGGCTCTGCTCTGCATCTACCTGTACAGATCCAGATAATAAAGTTGTTTTTACCTGTTTGTCGTCCTTATAGGCCGACATATTGAATTTTGTGCCTAGCACGCGTACGGCTGTATTTTTAGCATGTACTATAAAAGGCAGGTCTTTATTATGGGCCACCTCAAAAAATGCCTCACCGGACAGCTCTACATGACGTTGTTTCTTTCCAAAAGAGGCTGCATATACCTGCATACTTGAGCTGGAGTTGAGTCGGACCACCGAGGAATCGGGTAATAAAAGGCGCAAGCTCACACCCTTCGGTGCGGCAAACTGATGTTTCTCATCTGCCTTGAAGAAATCAGCATCCTGATCCTGTTTCATGGCGATTGTTCCATCGCTAAGACGCATAATCTCCAGACCTTTATAGTGTACGATATCCTCGTTTATTTCGTCCAGTGACATCTGCTTACCATCTGCCAGGGTAATTAAGGCATTTTCTTGCGGTAGTTCGATATCAGCTGATAACATAGGTATAGATACAGATGTCCGTGTATTGCTATGCTGTCCGCCGTTATACAACCTGTATAACATAAAACCAAACAGTCCCGTCAGGAGGCATACAGCTGCTACCGTGCTTATTCTGGCAATGACGGTCTTTAATGATCTCATTTTGTTGCCTGCAGTAGGTTGCCCGGCTTCTATATGATTCATTATCTGTTGAAAAACCGCCTCTTGTCCAAATGTTTTGTTTTCCCGGAGCTGCACGAGTTCGTCGACCACCTTGGAAAAAGTAGGTTCATCTAATAGCGGAATATAGGTATTCAGCTCCTGCTGTTCTTGTTCGTCCAGTGTGGCCTGCAAATACTTGGTAAAAAGAATTCGAAATCTTGTTGTGTCCAATTTTTTTTTCGCTTATCTATATACTGTACACTTAAGTAAGATAGTACGACTAGTTGGGTTGAAAAAATTTTTTTAGATATGAGATATGAGACACTAGATGTTAGATACTAGATATTAAGAGGGGAAGGGGGCATTTATCACTGGTTACTGATCCACTTAAATAGATAAGCGGCGGTAGTATAGCCCAATAGCAGTAAATAATTATAATCTGCCCGGGCCAGGGTCTTGCGTAAGTTTTTCAGGGCCTGTGTAATATGGTTTTTAACCGTATTGGGGGAGATACCCATTTCATGCGCAATCTGCTGATGGCTATAACCTTCTTCCCGGCTGAGGCGCAATGCCTTTTTCTGTTGCTCAGGAAGGTTTTCGATTGACAATATTAAGTGGCTCTCCAGTTCTCGTGCTTCCACTTTCTGCTCCACATCATTTGCAATCATGTCGTCTACCTGTACCAGGTATTGCTGTACGACATGTGCGCGGCGTAGCTGATTATAACAAAGGTGTTTGGCCGAAACATAAATCCAGGGCCAGATATCCTGCTCTATGCGGATCTGGTCGCGGTTTGCCCATATTTTTACAAAACAATCCTGAACAATTTCTTCCGCGATAGCGGTATCTTTCATAATCTTATAGCCCAAGTCGAAGATCAATGGTGCATAGGTATCGTACAGGACTTTAAATGCAATTTTATTCCCCTGCTTAATTTGTACCAATATTTCTGTCGAGCACACTATCATGATATCCAGTTATTACTGCGGACAATTTAGATTTCTTGATAAAGGTATAGACAATAATCTAAAAATCCAATCTGCGTCAAAGATAACAACCTTATGTTAAGTCCATGTGAATATTTAACTCCTTGCCGTAATGCTACTTCCTGGATAATAGTAGATGCTGCTGAAATAGGTAAATTATTGTGAGGATATCCCCTTTTGTAAAAAAATGTAAAATAAATGTTGCGAAAAGGATATTTCGTCATATATTTGCCTTTGTTTTTAATCAGTCTAAATAAGAAATGATATTTAATCTGATAAAAAGACAAGAGCGTCATGCGGAAGACGGCAATCTTCGCATGACGCCCAACCTAATATCAGCGGCAACTGATATTAGTGTAATCAGTTCAGCACGCTGAACTGATTTCTCCCGATACTGTGACATATGGAAGGTGCAGCAAGATAATAAAAAAATTGCATCCTTTCATAATCAGTTGAAGTGATTGTCATGTTAAACAAAAACTCAACATATTATGAAAACAATAGTATACACTACATTTCTGCTTCTATTCACGCTGTGTAGCGAAGCTACTTTCGCCCATGCCCTATGGATCGAAACCTCTAATTCGGGGACGAAAGGAAAAACACACGAAGTAAAAATCTATTACGGTGAATATGCTTCGCAAGAAATTGATTCAGTTGGTAAATGGTATTCCGACGTGAAGGAGTTTACCATTTGGTTAACTACGCCGAGCCAAAAGAAAATACAATTACAGAAAAGCTTGTCAGCAGATTATGCCACAGCTTCTTTTATTCCCGATGAAGAAGGTGTATATGCATTAACGGTGGTTCACC